>CAINSH010000001.1 GCA_903852955.1 uncultured Actinomycetes bacterium
AACACTGAAGTTCTGGCTATTAACCCAAGTAAGAAAACCGTTGCAGTTAAAAACCTTGATAGCCACGAGACGTATGAACTTGATTACGACAAGTTGATCCTTAGCCCTGGTGCGGCACCTGTTGTTCCACCGATTCCAGGAATCGAAAGAGGCATGGTTCTTCGTACTGTTGAAGATGTTGAAAAGATTGCAGCTCGAGTAGGTGCAAAGCCAAAGAATGCAGTTGTAATTGGCGGGGGATTTATCGGTGTTGAAATCGCTGAAAATTTAATTCATAAAGGAATCCAAACATCATTAGTTGAAGCCACAGATCAAGTATTAATGCCGCTAGATCCAGAGCTTGCGACTTTAGTTTCCAAAGAAATGATTCAGCAGGGTGTCAATCTTTATCTTGGGTCAAGTGTCGTAAGAATCGGCGCGGATAGTGTTGAGCTTTCCAACGGAGACACTGTAGCTGCCGAGATAGTGATTCTTGCAATTGGTGTTCGTCCAGAGATCGGCTTAGCTAAAGCTGCCGGGCTAACAATCGGAACACGAAATGGAATCCAAGTTGATGATTTCAATCGCACCAGCAATCTTGATATCTACGCCGTTGGTGACGCCGCTGAAAAAACAGATGCCCTTGATGGAAGCGCAACACTGGTACCACTAGCTAATTTAGCTAATCGTCACGGTCGAGTTGTAGCTGATCACATTACTGGCCGAACAATTCGTCCGGTGAAAACAATTGGAACCGCGATAGTTAAAGTCTTTGATTTAATGATTGCTACAACTGGTTGGAATGAAAAACGTTTAAAAGCTGCAGGACGTGCTTATCAGTCCATACATACTCACCCAAGTTCACATGCTGGCTATTACCCAGATTCAAAGCAGATGAGTCTCAAACTTATATTTGAACCAACAACAGGAGAAATCCTTGGCGCACAAGGCGTCGGGACTGAGGGCGTAGATAAGCGTATTGATGTAATTGCAACTGCAATCCGCGGTGGCATCACTGCGCCAGAGTTGGCAGATTTAGAGCTTGCTTATGCGCCACCATTTAGTTCAGCTAAAGATCCGGTAAATATGCTGGGTTATGTTGCTGAAAATATTCTCTCTGGTTTAACAAAGGTTGCACAGTGGGATCAAATTGATCAGTACATTGAAAATGGTTACACATTGATAGATGTACGTAGTATCGGCGAATGTGGGAAAGGCATGATTCCCGGTGCAATAAATATTCCAGTTGATGAAATCCGTGAGCGCCAATCAGAAATCACAAATAAGAAACTCTTGGTTAACTGCCAAGTTGGACAACGCGGCCACACAGCTTCAATGCTTTTAAAGGAACTTGGATTTAATCCCGTAAATCTTGATGGTGGTTATTTAACTTGGATTAACTCACCTGCGGCAAATAAAACCCTGATTAATAACTAACTAGAAAAGGATTGACATATGTGTAGTAGAACAACTTGCCGTAAATGCGGGAAACCAACATGGTCTGGCTGTGGCAACCACGTCGAAATCGCTCTGAAAGGCGTTGCCAAAAAAGATCGCTGCCAAGGCCATCAAAATGACCCAAAAGAGCCAGGCCTGTTTGCAAAGCTCTTTGGCGGCAAAAAGTAACCAATTACTGCTAGTTCACGCGTAAAAGTAACCAATTCGTTATCCGTTGCGCCTATCACGCTGGGGATTTCACCCCTAGATTTGAGCGCGTTAGCAGGCATTGACCCCTTCAAAACCTGATGACCTTTCGAAAGGCACGACTCTAGAGAAAAGGAAAATGAATGTCAGAAGTAAATAATGGCATTTCCCGTCGTTCAGTACTCAAGGGTGCTGCAGTCGGCGGTCTTGGATTAGCAGCTGGAGGATCACTCCTTGCAGGTTGCGGATCTAAGGCAACTGGACCACTTGCTTACGGTGCACGTTCCGTAGATGCAGGTCCAACAGCACAGAACGAAGCATTGATTGCTGCGTATACAGAAAAGACAAAGAACGAAGTTAAGTACAACGCAACTGAATCAAATGCATTCCAGAACAACCTCTCACAGTATCTACAGGGAACACCTGACGATACTTTTGAATGGATGGCTGGATACCGTATG
Source organism: uncultured Actinomycetes bacterium (assembly GCA_903852955.1). Classification (GTDB taxonomy): domain Bacteria; phylum Actinomycetota; class Actinomycetes; order Nanopelagicales; family Nanopelagicaceae; genus Planktophila. The sequence continues at coordinate 2,085 of CAINSH010000001.1, forward strand.
CAGTTCTTCGCAGAACAAGGTTTGCTTGCAGACCTTACTGGCGTATGGGACGCAATCGGTGATCAGTTCTCTGAGAGCTACAAAATTGCATCAACAGGTCTTGATGGAAAGCAATACTTCGTACCAAAGTCTTGGTACCCATGGGGTATGCACTTCCGCAAGTCAATGTTTAAGGATCTCGGTTTAAATGCAGACAATGTTACAAACTGGGATGAAATGCTAAAGATGCTTGATGGCATGAAGAAGAAGGGTCTTGTTGGTTGGGCTGCTGGCGATAAGGGCGGCTGGGAAGCAATGGGAACATTCGACATCCTCAACGCACGTATCAACGGATACCAATTCCATGTTGATCTTCTAGCAGGACGTGAAAAGTGGACAGATGCAAAGGTGACAGATGTG
>CAINSH010000002.1 GCA_903852955.1 uncultured Actinomycetes bacterium
CCCAAGTACGTGACATTTATTTCTCTCCCTTTAAGATTTCGACAAACTGTTTCATTTCAACTTCAAGACCAGGGGCTGCATTCTTAGCTAAACCTGCAACTTCTACTGACTTTCCGACGCGAATCCATATACGGCGTCGGCGAGTAAATAATGATGCGAGCAAACCGAGGATGGCAACAATACCGCCGAGCAAGGCGTAGGTCTTGCCAGGATCATTTACGATCTGAAGATTGACCCACTGCTGATATCCCTCAAAAGTTATTGAACCTTGAGGATACGTAAATGTCTCACCTGGCTTTAAGGATTTAAGTCCTACCTGTTTCATCTTTGAAGTATCGATTCGGTAAACCGATTGCGGAACTCCACTATCTAGACCCAAATCACCAATCCAAGCCGAGAGTAAAAGCCGCGGATCTAATGCCTCAGGGAAAACACTGATGGCACCATTGCCATTACTGCGCGCATATGTTGGAACAAAGGAACCTACAAAACCCATTGGCGGATCTGCATCAGGGCTTTTTATCGCACCTATCGAACGAAGATTTCCATCTTGTGGCAAGAATGGAACTGGGCCTTGCAGCGCTACATTGCCCTTGGAGTCGCGAACAGTTACAACTGGTGAATAACCATTGGCTTGTAGATAGATATTGGTACTGCCTAGAGCTAATGGAGAGTTGACTCTAATTACTCGCTTAACAGAGTTGGTTAGATCCCCTGAAGAAAACTCCACGTCAAGTCTGTAATCTTCAGGTGCATTATTTTCTACGTTGTATTTTGCAGTGAACTTGTCAATTGTGATTACAAAATCGCTTAAGTTTTTTTCGCTAAAGAGCTTTCCATATTGAAGTGAGTCGTAGCTGGTTGGTGTGTTAACAAAACGTTCGCCAACATTTAGAATTGCTTCTCCGCGCATACCAAAGAGCGAACTAAAAGAAATTCCTAATAAAATCAAAATTAGCGCCAAATGGAAAAATAGATTTCCGGTTTCTCGCATAAAGCCTTTTTCTGCAGAAATAGCACCATCTGTTTCCAAGATTCTAAAATGTTTTGATTTAAACCACTCACGTGCACGGGCTAATTCAGGCCCGTTGGGCACCCATGAATCATGATGTTCAAGGCGATCAAGGTTTTTAGGTGTAGCTGGGGGTAAAGCCCGCGCAGCATGAAAATGCTCGATTGTGCGGGGCAATACACATCCAATTAACGAGATAAATAGCAGGATATAAATCGCGCTAAACCACGGTGAACCGTAGACATCAAAAAGGTAAAAGCGATCCATCCAACCCGCAGCACCTGGGGAGTTTTTAAAGTAATCACTAACTTGCATTGGATTCTGAGTCCGCTGTGGGATGAGTGATCCAGGAATCGCAGCAATCCCAAGCATGAGTAAAAGAATTAAGGCCGTACGCATACTCGTTAACTGTCGCCAGCTATATCGGAGTAAACCAATACTTCCTAACTCCGGAATCTGAATTTCTTGGCTCATTTAGACCACCGGAATAAAATCTGAGATTAATGCGCGAATAGAGTTCATCATTTGGCCCCAAAGCCCAGTTACTTCTAAGACACCAATTGCAATCAAAAAGATTCCGCCAATTTTAGAGATTAGATCCCCGCGCTTAACTAAATACTTTCTTAGTTTTTCTGAACGATCCAGAAAGATTCCTGACAAAATAAATGGCAGACCAAGTCCGAAACAATAACCCAATGAAAGTACCGCCCCCTGAATTGCACTTGATTCTTGAAAAGCCAGCGTTTCAACCGCAGCTAATGCTGGACCAATACATGGTGTCCAACCGACACCAAAGAGAAATCCAAGAATGGGAGCACCAATAAGTCCGCCGGTGGTTTTTATCGTTGGTCGAAAAGTTGGTGCAAAAGGGAATTTGCCAAGAAAAATAAAGCCTAAGAAAATAGTAATAACGCCGAGTACTCTTGAAATTAAATTCTCGTGCTCTATTAATTGATTGCCAATCCCACCAAAAATCGCACCGTATGAGATAAATACTGCGCTAAATCCTAAAACAAATAAGACAGAACCAATAAAAACTTTGCCTCGGTGGGTTGAAAATCCGGCAGCAAATGAGAGATACCCGGGAACTAACGGCAAAACACATGGTGAAATAAAAGAAATCACGCCAGCAATAAATGCCACAGGTAAAGCGGTAATAAGAAAGCCGCTCATGATCTGTTCTACAAAGAAATCTTTCATTCGGCACTCACGCGTTCAATTAAGTCACTTAGAGAAGCAACAGTGATTTCACCTGATATGCGTGCAGCAACCTTGCCATTCTTATCAATTACAACCGTTGACGGAATCGCATTCGCAGGAAGTGAGCCCTTGAAACCTATGAGTAATGAATCGTCAATGAGTGTTGGGTAAGGAAGTGAAAAGCGTCGCTGAAAAGCTTCAGCAGTAGCTGGATTATCACGCGTTAATATCCCGATAAAAGCCACTTTGTTATATTTTCTTGCTAAAGCTGCAAGTGTTGGGGCTTCCGCTCTGCATGGCGAACACCATGAAGCCCAGACATTTACAACTGCTAATTGGTTGCCAGCAAATTTGTATTTTGTACCAGAAAGAGTTGTTCCAGACAACACAGGAGCATCAATTCTTTTTTCAATTTTGATAAAAGTTACAGAGCCATTCCCAGCGACAAAGTTTTCTTGAGAACTAGAACTGCCGCCACCGCAAGAAGTGAGCAATGCCAGACCAATTACTGAGGCAATAACTTTGAAACGAAAACTCATTACTTCTTCTTTGGTAGCAGATGACGGGCAGGTTCTGAATAAGTTAATCCAGAGATAAAGCCGTCATCGTCAAAATGCACACTTGTTACTGATGCAAGAGAGCATTCACGTCTGCGGGGATCATGTAATAAACGTCGGTTTTCTATTGCGCTTCGCAATATCCAAATTGGAAGCTGATGCGAAACACAGATTGCATCCTTTCCTTGTGCCGCATCTCTTGCCGCAAATATTGCTGCAAGCATCCGATTAATCTGTTGATCATACGGTTCACCCCATGAAGGTCGCCATGGATTCCATAAATGTCGCCATGAAGATGGGTGTTTCAATACTCCATCACCAACACCAAAAGGTTTTCCTTCAAATACATTAGCTGCTTCGATTAAACGTTCATCAGTTGTAATTGCAATCTCATGGGCCGACGCAATTGGCGCAGCGGTTTCTTGCGCACGTTGAAGTGGCGAAACATGGAGAGCGCCTAGATCTACTGTTCGAGACCAATCACCAAGTGTTTGCGCCATCTCTTGACCGCGCTTAGACAGGCTCCAGCCAGGTTGGCGGCCGTAAAGAATCTTGTTGGGATTTTCTACTTCGCCGTGACGGACGACATGAACTGTTGAACTCATTGGTAAAGCATAAAGCGTCCCAATTGGTGCAAGTTCGTTAAGGTAGTGACATGGCACTCACGGCGAAGCGAGCAGCCTTTTTTGATGTCGATAACACCCTGATTCGTGGCTCATCCCTGTATTTCCTGGGTAAAGGCATGTACCAGCGCGGTTACTTCACGAAGAAGGATGTTTCGCGATTCGTTTTGGCCAACCTCAGATTTCGATTAACTGGAAAAGAAAACAGAGAAGAAATACAGCGTTTCCAGAATGCAGCAACAGATTTTATTGGTGGCCATTCGGTATCTGATATTGAGAAAATCGCACAGGAAATTTATGATCAATATGTGTCCCCTGCGCTATGGCAAGGCACGATAGATATTGCACAAAAACATTTAGCTGCAGGCGAAGAAGTTTGGTTAGTGACTGCAGCTCCAGAAGATATGGCGGTCTTGATTGCAAACCGTTTAGGTTTTACTGGAGCCCTTGGAAGTAAAGCTGAAGTTGCAGATGGAAAATACACCGGTGAAATGCGTGGAGCCTTATTGCATGGAAAAGAAAAAGCAGTTGCAGTTCGTGAGCTGGCAAAAGATAAAGGCCTAAATCTTGAAGATTGTTATGCCTATTCTGATAGTCACAATGATTTTCCACTCTTGCAATGTGTCGGACACCCATCAGCGATTAATCCCGATGCAATTTTAGGTTTGAGGGCAATGGCCGAGGGTTGGCCGATTCATGATTTTCGTCGCGCACGCCATCTTGCAAAAATAGTTTCACCCGTTGTGGTCCGACTTGCAGCCCTAGGAACATGGCTGACTCCGCGTGGAAAGCAACGTTGATTAGCCGTTAAGTAGTAAATGCCAGTAATGTAGGCAAGTTATGGAAATGCGCTCCTTCTCCGACTACTTACGTAGTGTTGATGATGAAGCCTTCCTGAAACTTTTTATTTCCCGCCCAGATTTAGTAATTCCTGTTCCACCAGATATCGCATCTTTAGCCGTTCGCGCATGCTCGGCACCATCGCTTGCTCGAGCCATTGATTCCCTTAACCAGTGGCAGTTTCAAGTTCTAGAAGCTGCGGCATCATTAAATGAACCTTTCAATTTAAAAAACTTAACCACTATTACTGATAAAGCTGCCTCTAGCGCACTAGATCACTTAATTTCAATTGGGCTTATTTATCCTTCAGATGATGGCATGCGCCTTCCATCGCAGTTGCGCGATGTAATCGGTAACGAACCAGCAGGATTAGGTCCGGCATCAATTGCTAAAGTAAAAATTGCTGAGATTGAAAAGGCACCTGCTGAAGCTAAGAAAGTTCTGGAGAGATTAATCTGGGGCCCACCACGCGGAAGTGTTGGAGATATCAAGAATCCAGGTCCTGGGGTTGCTTGGTTACTTGAAAATAAATTTCTAGTTCCACTTGATCAGCGCACCGTAATTCTTCCGCGTGAAGTTGGAATTCATCTTCGCGGCGGAAAAGTGCATAAGAAGTGCTTCATTACTCAACCGGAATTAATCGGTGCAAAACGAGACGAGCGACAAGTCAATCTTGCTGCCATTGCAAATATATCCACGGTGCTTCGTTGGGTAGAAGAACTACTTAACTTCTGGGGCGACGAACCGGCAGATGCACTTCGTGCGGGCGGGTTAGGCGTTCGAGATTTAAAGATTATTTCTAACCATCTTGGTGTTGATGAGTCATGCACTGCTTTTATTACCGAACTTGCATATCTGTCATCTCTCATTAGTTTTGATGCCGATGAACGAATCATGCCAAGTAATAAGTTCGATATTTGGTTAATGCAATCACCGGCAGATCGCTGGCAGGCACTTGCATCGCAGTGGTTAATAACTTCGCGAGTGAGCGGATTAGTTGGTCGAGCTGAATCCAAAAATGTTGCAGCTCTTGGTCCTGAACTTGATCGAGTAAATGCTGCGCGAGTTCGTGCATTAACGCTTTCAATCCTTAAAGAAAACCCTGGAATTGCGCCAGAATCTTTATCATTTAGCGAAGTACTTTCTTGGCGGGCACCAGTTCGCCGTAATTCTTCGCTTCAGGAAGAGTTAGCAAGTTGGACTTTGCGTGAAGCAGAATGGCTTGGAATTACGGGGCAAGGCGCAATTTCTAAGTATGGAGTTGAACTCCTTACTGGTGAAGATTTAGAGGTCATTAATTCGGATCTGCCTAAAACGGTAGATCACATTTTGATTCAAAGTGATAACACGGCCATCGCACCAGGACCACTAGAGCATGAAATTTCACAACAACTTGCAATTATGGCCGAGATTGAAAGTCGTGGAGGAGCCACCGTATATCGCTTTAGCGAAGCCACGATTCGCCGAGCATTAGATCACGGCAAGACTGGCGAAGAAATCAAAACATTTTTAAGTAAAACTTCAAAGACTCCGATGCCTCAGCCGCTTGAATATTTAATTGCTGATGTTGCTAAGAAGCATGGAAAATTAAGAGTTGGAAATACATCTGCATTTATCCGCTGTGAAGACACTGCGCTAATTTCGCAGATTATGAACGATAAACGTCTTGAGATTCTTGCGCTGCGCAGAATCGCCCCTGAAGTTGTTATTTGCGATCATGATGCAACCGACACCATGCGAATTTTGCGCGAAGCGGGATACCTACCGGCTGGCGAATCTTCAACTGGAATTATGTTAACTGGCGCGCGATCAAATCGTGCAATTTCTAAACCAAGACCACCACGCGTTATTGGTGAAATTGAAACTCCATCGGAAGAGAACTTAAACGCCGCAATCAGGGCAATCCGTACTGGTGAAAAATCAACACACAAACAAGTCCATCTACGCCAAGTTGCAAATGAAGCTTTAGGCGCTTTGCCCCGAACAACTGCCAATGAAACGATGGACTTACTCAATACATACATCGTTGAAGAAAAATCCTTATCCATCGGTTATGCAGACAACAACGGCGGGGTTACGCACCGGATAATTGATCCCATTCGCGTTAGCGCAGGTGCGTTAATTGCCAAAGATCACGCAACTGGTGAAGTTCAATCTTTCAGAATCCCCCGCATCACCGGCGTAGCGCCACTATAGGATTAGCTCATGTTGGCCGCCCTAGAAGCTTTAGTGAAGTTGGAATCTCCGACCGAAGATTTAGTTGCCTGCCGCGATGTAGTTGATTTAGCTAATGAAATTGCAACAAGAGTTCTTGGAACTCCCGCACAAATCAATGAGGTAAATGGCCGCCCCGTTTTTTGGTGGGGTGCAGATAATCCCGAAGTTGTTGTACTTGCGCATTTAGATACCGTTTGGGCCAAAGGATCGTTTACTCCGCTTTGGAAAGTAGAAGGCAACAAAGCTACTGGCCCAGGAATTTTTGACATGAAGGCCGGCTTTATCCAAGCGCTTTTTGCGATGCGTGGATTAACTGGATCTGTTGCATTGGTTGCAACTACCGATGAAGAAACCGGAAGCGCAACTAGCAAAGAATTCATTAAGCAGATTTCTGAAAAAGCTAAAGCAGTGCTTGTACTTGAGGCAACACTGAACGGCAAAGTTAAGACAGGTCGCAAAGGCACCGCTATGTACCAAGTCAAGGTGCATGGAAAAGCTTCACATGCCGGACTCGAACCTGAAAAAGGCGTTAACGCTACAGTTGAAATCGCACATGCAATTACGGCAGTTGCTGCACTAGAAAACAAAGAACACGGAACAACCGTTGTTCCAACTATGGTGCGCGCTGGAAATACAACTAACACG
>CAINSH010000003.1 GCA_903852955.1 uncultured Actinomycetes bacterium
AGCTTTAGCCATATAGGTCGGCATTAATGGATAGCCAACTACGTTCTTTTCTGTGCGACCTGGACCAGGGAACTGCGTGTGCTTTTGATACCAAACCAACATTAAGTGGATAGTAATTAGAGCCAGGAAGGCACCGGGTAGCAAAAGAACGTGTACCGTGAAAATTCGCGGAATGAATGCTTCGCCTGGGAATGCTCCATCGAAGGCAAAAAACGCAAGGTAAGAACCAATAACCGGTAATGCTTGAATAATTGCTTCTGCAATGCGGATACCAGTTCCAGACAAAAGATCATCTGGCAATGAGTAACCCAAGAAGCCCTCAACGATTCCAAGAGTTAATAAACCAACTCCGAGGATCCAGTTAAATTCACGTGGCTTACGAAAAGCTCCGGTGAAGAAAACGCGTAGTAAGTGACCAACGATTGCGGCCATGAAAATAATCGCAGCCCAGTGGTGAATTTGGCGCATTAATAATCCACCACGAACCTCAAAGGAGATATGAAGTGTCGATGCATAGGCAGCGGACATCTTTAATCCTTGAAGCGGAGCATATGAACCTTCGTAAGTAACTTCGCGCTGTGAAGGATCAAACCAGAAAGTTAAGAATGTTCCGGAAAGAAGTAAAATCACAAATGAATATAGGCAGACTTCGCCAAGCATGAACGACCAGTGATCAGGAAAGACTTTGGTCAGATTCTTCTTCATCCATGCAGCAGCGCCAGTGCGCTCATCTACATAGTTGGCTACAGTTCCGAGTTTCTTTTCTACATTTGTCATTGTGAGTTACGCTCCCAGAAGCTAGGTCCAACCGGTTCACTAAATGCTGATCGAGCAACTAAATATCCCTCTGCATCGACAGTGATATCCAATTGCGGTAATGGACGAGCTGCAGGTCCAAAAATAACTTTGGCTCCACGTGTCACATCAAATGTTGACTGGTGACATGGGCACAGCAAGTGTTTTGTCTGTTGCTCATACAGGGCAACAGCGCATCCCATATGTGAGCAAATCTTGGAGAAAGCGATGATTCCATCGTGAGTCATGGCCAGCTTTTCAGGTGTTAATTGGAAATCTTCTGGGCGCAGACGGATGAGAAGCACGGCATCTTTTCCAATGTCACTTAGTGCGCGGTGTGATCCTTCAGCAACAGCTGGCAATACTTGAGCAACTGCGCCCACTTCTAAATCAGATGCCAGGATGGGACGGTCCCCAGGATCTGTAACTAAACGAGTTCCGGTTTTCCAACTAGTTTTTTCGAGCTCTTTGCCTGGCAAAGGACCTAGGTCGCGCAAAAGCAACAACGGGGAAAGTGCAGATAAACCAAGGGCTGCACCTAATGATTTTTTAATCAATGAACGGCGACCCATTCCTACAGTTCCTGCGCGTTCCTTAACTGTCTTTACAAAATCTTCGCGCTCATTATCTGGTGAACGAAATTCATGACGATGTGCGACAACTTCGGTATCTGGCATTAGAGTTTTTGCCCAATGAATGGCGCCCATACCGATAAAGAAAAGCGAGATTGCCATTCCAAGGCCCAGACCAAGTTGATGTGCATTTTGATCGCCCATAACGGGGACAAAAATAAATAAATCTTGAGGAATAAAAACGTACGAGAAAATGAGTAAGAGAGTTCCAACTGCGGAAATTCCAAATAAAATTGCTACCTGTCGTTCGGCACGCTTTTCAGCTTTTGGATCAGTGTCAGCTTCACGGTGAACGTGTGCAGGCAATCCTGGATCTTTGATGGCTTCGATTTCGTTAGACATATTTTCCCTATCTCGCTTTCGTTGCCAACCAGACTGCTACACCGATGAGCAGTCCTAGTCCAAGTACCCAACCTAATAATCCTTCAGTAACAGGTCCAACACGGCCAAGTGATGCACCACCAAGATTTGGTTCAGCTTCAGCGGCTTTGATCCATTTAATTATTGAAAGCTTCTCAGCTGGCGTAATTGTTTTATCGCTAAATACCGGCATTGACTGTGGACCTGTAATCATTGCTTCGTAAATATACTTAGGCTCCACACCCATCAATGTTGGTGCGTACTTTCCTTGCGTTAACGCACCGCCTTGACCTGCAAAGTTATGACACATTGCGCAGTTATTTCGGAAAAGTTCTCCGCCCTCGGCAGTACTGCCATCTCGCTCATAATTTAAAACTGAATCTTCAGGAACGGCCGGGCCAGGTGCAAGCGATGCCACATATGCAGCTAATGCTGCAGTTTCTTCGGCGTCATACACTGGTGTTTTTCGCATAGCTTGGGTGCTCATATCAGCCATCGGCATACGACCTGTGCCCACCTGGAAATCAACTGAGGCCGCACCGACACCAATGAGAGACGGCGCAATTGCACCACCTTCAGCGTTTAGGCCGTGACATGAGGAGCAACCTTTCAAAAATATCTGCTTGCCTTCATCAATTGCCGCAGTGCGTGCAAAAGTTTTAGATGATTGTTTGACGGACGCACTTGCGACTGAAAAGGTTGTGCCAATCGCTAGGAGTGCAATTACTAAAAGCAATGGTGCTGCGGCCTTATGACGACGGTATCGAGATAAACGTTTCACGAAGTGATTGTGCTCCCTTACTTTATTAGGTAGATCGCTGCAAAAAGTGCGATCCATACGACGTCGACGAAGTGCCAGTAATAAGAAACAACGATTGCAGTTGTCGCTTGCTCATGTGTGAAGCGGCGGGCTTTGGAAACACGAATCATTACAATCAAAAATGCGAGAAGTCCACCAGTTACGTGCAAGCCATGGAAGCCCGTTGCAATATAAAAGACAGATCCATAAGCCGTTGAAGAAAGTGTTAAACCTTCTTGAACAAGAGAAGCGTATTCAAAAATCTGTCCACCGATAAAGAATGCACCCATGAGAAAAGTAAGCGCAAACCATTCGCGCATTCCCCATTTATTTATTTGATACAGCGCACCAGTGCGGCTCTTTTGAAAACGCTCGGCGGCAAATACGCCAAACTGGCACGTTACTGAAGATAGAACTAAAACTGTCGTGTTCAGTGCTGCGAAGGGAATGTTAAGAATCTGGTTTGATTCAGTCCAAATACTTGGTCCTTGCACTGCACGAGTGGTGAAGTAAATTGCAAACAGAGCTGCGAAGAACATGAGTTCACTGGATAACCAGACGATTGTTCCTACAGCAACTGCGTTAGGACGAGTGATTTTATGGTGGGCCGTTATGGCTGCGCTGGACATGGGGGCGATTATTCCCGAAAACTACGCCTGCGTCTTGCACTGCAGCCCTCTGGGAGTGAGTATTCCCTCTCATTGTCAGTGAAACAGGCCACAGGATTTTGAGCTGTTTTATTGGGTGCTAATCCCAGTTCGGGCAATTAGACTTCAACCATGGCCAAGAAGCAGATTGTTCTTTATTCAGATGACTCCTCAGTGCGTTCAGCAGTATCTGCCGCCCTTGGAACCAAGGTCGCAAGCGACCTGCCTGAACATCAGATTCATGAATTTGCTACTGCAGCATCGCTGAGAGCCTATGTTGATGGTGGCGCCACAGTCGATCTATTCATTTTAGATGGCGAAGCGGCGCCAGAAGGCGGCATGGGCGTTGCCCGTCAACTCAAAGATGAGATTTTTGATTGCCCACCTGTTTTATTGATAACCGGTCGCAAAGAGGATGCCTGGCTTGCTGCTTGGTCAATGGCCGAAGCCTCTGTCATTCATCCAATTGATCCCTTCACTCTGGCAAAGAGCGCGGCTGATTTAATTCGCGGCACCGCTCTCACAAAAATCTAAATTCGATTCCATGTCGCGACAGAAATGGGATGCGATTTTCTCGACTCTTGAGAACGGTCTTGATCTAGTAACACCTGATGTTCAGTGGTGCATGAATGAAATCCTGCAAGGGCAAGCAGATACTGAACTCATCAAGAAGTTTTTACTAGCACTTAAAGCCAAAGGTGAAACTGCCGAAGAAGTTGGCGCACTTGTCGCACAGATGTATCAACACGCCTCACCTATTTCTATCGCCGAACGCGCAGTTGACACAGTGGGTACAGGCGGAGATGGCGCACACACAATCAATATCTCCACGACAGCCGCAATTATTGCCGCCGCAGCTGGAGTAAAAGTTGTTAAGCATGGAAATCGGGCAGCATCATCTAAATCAGGCGCTGCCGATTTGCTCGAGGCTTTAGGCATCGCAGTTGGCTTAGACGGCAAAGGTGTAGAAACAACTTTTAAGGAACTCGGTATCGGCTTTTGTTTCGCTCCTGTATTTCATCCAGCGATGCGTTTTGCCGGTCCGGCGCGAAAAGAACTTGGCGTGCCAACTGTTTTTAATATTTTAGGACCGCTAGCAAATCCAGCTCAACCCAAAGCTGCGGCAATAGGTGTTGCAAACGAACGAATGCACTTGGTGATGGCGCAAGTTCTGGGCGACCGCGGCGTAGAAGGATTTGTATTTAGAGGTAATGATGGTCTTGATGAAATCACGTTAGCTACAACAACCTCTGTTCTAACAATTGGCAATGGTGAAATTTCAAGTGATCTGCTTGACCCACTCGATTTTGGAATTTCGCGCGCACCAATTTCTGCCTTAGTTGGGGGAGAAGCGGCTGAAAATGCACGCATCACTACCGCAATTTTTAATGGTGAAAAAGGCGCACCACGCGATGCCGTGGTACTAAATGCCGCGGCAGCAATTGCAGCATTTGATGGTGAAATGGAACTGTCTTTACATGATCGAATTGCTAAAGGAATAACACGGGCTACAAGTGCAATTGATAGTGGCGCCGCTACAGATCTTGTGGACAAGTGGGCCGCACTTAGCCAGAAACTAAGCGCTTCTTCACCTTCTTAAAATCCTCAAGGGTGGTAATTCCAAATCCGCCTAATCTTTCTATGATTCCATGTAAAACATCAACAGTTGCGCGCGCATCATCTAGTGCGCGATGCGTGGGAGACGTAGTGGCTCCGAAATATTCTGCCAGTGTTGCTAGCTTGCAGTTGATGACCTCATCTTTAG
>CAINSH010000004.1 GCA_903852955.1 uncultured Actinomycetes bacterium
ATTGCTGCATACGGTAAAGCAATCACTGATTGGGAATTAGTCCGCAACTTCGAAAGGTTCTAAACCAAATTGTCTACTTCATACGATGTAATCAACCCTGCCAATGAACAGCTAGTAAAAAATGTTCCACATTTAGATTTGGAACAAACTGATGCTGTAATCGCCAAGGCGCACAAGGCATTTGAAAGCTGGAAGAATGTGACTCCCGGTGAGCGCGCACGTTTGCTCCGCGCATTTTCACAGGTAGTAACTGATCATCGCGAAGAGTTGGCGCAGTTAGAAATAACTAACGCCGGTCACACTCGTGGCAACGCTTTGTGGGAAGCCGACAATGTCGCAAATACATTGATGTACTACTCAGCAGCACCTGAACGTCTATTCGGTAAACAGATTCCAGTTCCTGGCGGAATCGATATCACTTTCAAAGAGCCATTAGGCGTCGTTGGAATAATTGTGCCCTGGAATTTTCCAATGCCAATTGCAGGTTGGGGCTTTGCTCCAGCACTAGCGGCAGGAAATACCATTGTTCTAAAGCCTGCTGAATACACACCACTTACCGCAATTCGTTTGGGCGAACTTGCACTCCTTGCAGGAATACCTGAGGGCGTACTAAATATTTTGCCGGGCAAGGGAAGTGTTGTTGGTAATCGCTTTGTCACTCACCCACTAGTTAGAAAAGTTGGCTTTACCGGTTCTACTGAAGTTGGCAAGCAGATTATGGCTGGATGTGCCGATCAGGTTAAACGCGTAACTCTTGAACTAGGTGGCAAAAGCGCCAACATTATTTTCGCTGACGCTGATATTGAAAAAGCTGCTACAGGCGCGCCAGGAGCGGTCTTTGATAATGCGGGCCAGGATTGCTGTGCTCGCAGCCGAATCCTTGTTCAAAAATCTGCATTCGATAAGTTCATGGAGCATTTTGAAGTTGCCGTAAAGAAGTTTCGTTGCGAGGACCCTAATTTAGCTACAGCTGAAATGGGGCCACTAATTTCTAAGAAGCAATTTGATGTCGTGGAATCATATTTAGATGAAGAAATTGCTTTCCAGGGTTCTGCGCCAAGTGGTCCTGGATATTGGATGCCACCAACCGTTTTGCTTCCAAAAAATGCACAATCAAAATCATGGCGTGAAGAAATCTTTGGTCCAGTTGTTTCTGTCTTAACTTTTGAAGATGAGGCTGAAGGCATTGCTATGGCAAATGACAGCGAATACGGACTGTCAGGATCAATTTGGACTCGAGATGTCGGACGTGCGCTTCGTGTTTCACGCGCCATTGAAACTGGCGCACTTTCAGTTAACTCAAACTCTTCAGTGCGCTTCTGGACACCTTTTGGTGGTTTCAAACAATCAGGTCTAGGTCGTGGACTTGGTCCAGATGCAGTTGATTCTTACACTGAGTTAAAGAATGTATTTATTTCAAACGACTAATTAAATCGTGCGAATAGGCGCGGTTGCGATTCGATCAAGGAATTGATCAACTAAATCGTAACCGCGCTGATTGCTTTCTGCTTCAAGCTCCTTGGTTCTGGCACGAAGTTGATCGACAACTACGCCCTCGGATTCAACTTCGGCGCAACCACCATCCATCGCTAGCCACATGTCCAAAACGTCGGCATCTATTTCTGGATGGAACTGCAAACCTAAAGTGCGGCCAAAGTGATACGCCTGGGGACAAAGTTCGGTGCGCGCAATTTCAGTCGCCCCAGGTGGGACTGTGAATCTATCCCAGTGATATTGAAACCATGGACCAGTTGGAATAAAGCTTTCGTCATCGCTAGCAACTAAATACCAACCAAGTTCAGCGCGTGGAGATCTTGAAACAGTTCCACCAAGAACACGGGACATGAGTTGGCCACCAAAACAGATTCCAAGAACTGGAATACCTGCGTTGTGTACTTCCGTCATTTTTTCAACTTCGGGTAGTAACCAATTTCCAATTCCATTGTCATCGTAGGCTGCATAAGGCGCTCCCATAACGACAACTACATCAAAACTAAGCAAGTCAGGCCAGATAGGTGTGACATTAGGTTTGTTGGCATGTTCTTCATCAACGATTATGAAACGTGTAATTTCATAGCCACGTTTTTCAAACTGCTTCCAAATTGGACCGCCGGCTGAAACATGGTCATGCTCGATGAAGATAACGCGTTTAGACATGGGCGAAATACTACTTAATGATGCGCAAAGGTTCTTGTCCACGGGCGATGAGGCGCTCAAAATGAAGCTCGCGCTTTTCGTTAAAGCGTTGTGATTCCTCAGTCGTCTTAGCTAGAAAAACAGCAAGCTCCTCACGCGCAGCAACACCGTCCCCAGATAAATCCTCGCGGTCAAAGACATTCCAGGCGCGTAGCACCGGGGCAACGACTTCTTCTAAATGTTGCTGCATGTCATAAATTCCGGCAAGTGCAATCTGTACCGCTTTTCGACCAAAGCCTGGCATGTTTGCTCCCGGCATATCAAAATTAGTTACCACATCGCAAATGGCGCGCATTGCAGCATTTGGTTCCATATCAAGTGCGGCGCCTAATGTGTTGCGATAGAAAAGCATGTGTAGATTTTCATCCAGGGCAACTCGCTGCATCATTGATTCAGCAATTGGATCATCAGAAATTTTGCCAGTATTTCGGTGAGAAATGCGTGTAGCTAACTCCTGAAAAGATACATAAGCAATCGTGTGCAACATATCGTTTTCATACGGTGTTTGATAACCCAAAGACATGTGAGCCATGCGTAGGTCTTCTAGTTCGTACGGATCAACGCCACGTGTTGCCATCAAATAATCACGGATAACAATGCTGTGACGGGCTTCCTCGGCAGTCCAACGTTCAATCCATGTTCCCCAAGCACCGTCACGGCCCATTGAAAGTGCAATTTCGGTGTGATAACTCGGCAAGTTATCTTCAGTTAAAAGATTGAGTACAAGTGAATCTTGTGCAACTGGAGTTAGTCGAGAATCTTTAGCTTCCCAGGCATCGCCATTTAATGGCCCAGCAAAATCGCGGCCTTCAGACCATGGGACATATTCGTGTGGGTACCAGTTTTTTTGAACTTTAAGATGTCGATCTAATTCAACGGCAACGACAGGTTCAAGATCTCGGATTAATCGCGCTTGAATCTCTTTGCTGTCATACGTCATGGGCATAACGCTACGGTAGGTAGAGTGTTACTGACGAGTTATAGATTGTTTTTTGCACGCTCAATAGCTTGTGCCGCTCGCCACTTTGCGATTTCGGCGTGATTTCCACTGAGCAAAATCTCAGGGACCGAGATATCTCGCCAATTTTGTGGTTTTGTGAAATTTGGATATTCAAGATAACCCTCTTGATTATGTGATTCTTCAGCTAAAGATTCAGGATTTCCAAGAACTCCTGGAATCAAACGCGTTATTGCCTCAATCATGACAAGCGATGCTACTTCTCCCCCACCTAGAACATAATCGCCAATGGAAACTTCGTGAACTCTGTGCCCTTTAGCCAGATAATGTTGGCGCACTCGATCATCGATGCCTTCATAGCGGCCACACGCAAATATCAGATGTGAAGATTGTGAAAATTTTGAAGCCATGGGTTGATCAAAGCGTTTGCCTGCTGGCGTCAAAATAATTAAATCAGATTCATCTTTCATGAGCGGATCAAGTACGCAGCCCCATACTTCTGGCATCATCACCATTCCAGCGCCACCACCATATGGCGTGTCATCCACTTGGTTGTGCACATTTGTTGCATATGCCCGAAGGTCGTGGATACCAAACTCAACTAAACCCGATTGTGCCGCTTTGCCAAGTAAAGAGAGTTGCAGCGGTGCAAAATAATCAGGAAAAATAGTTACCGCATCTATTTTCATCAGATAGCACCTGAAATATCGGGTGGCATCACGATAACTTTCTTGGCTTTGACATCCACCACTGGGACTAATTGATGCACGAATGGAATCAGTATTTCCCCATTTTCAGTAGCAATAGCAAGTAAGTCTTGTCCTGGAAGATTTATGACATCGGTTACTTCGCCAATTTTTTCACCAGATTCAAGGTGGGCTGCACAACCAATAAGCTGAAGAACGTGATAATCATCTTCATCGATTCCTGGCTCGTCTATATCTACATCGCAATAAATCAATACATTGCGCAGTTTTTCAATTGCATTTCGATCGCTTATTCCAGCGAAACCAAGCAACAAAATCCCATTGTGTACACGGCCAGAAGTGATGGTTAATTCGCCTTGGGAATCTGTTTGAACTTTGTTACCAATGGCAAAACGACGATCAGGTTCATCAGTTCGAACCTCAATCGTCGCTTCTCCAAGGATTCCGTGGGCGCGACCAATGCGCCCCACGAGTAAACGCATTGTTAGCGTGCTTCGTCGGTCTCGATGAGATCGACGCGAACAGTGCGTCCTGCAATTGCGCTCACGACCGTGCGAAGCGCTTTTGCAGTACGACCATTTCGACCAATTACTTTGCCGATATCTTCTGGGTTCACACGAACCTCA
>CAINSH010000005.1 GCA_903852955.1 uncultured Actinomycetes bacterium
CAGTTGATTCTTTTTAGGATCTAAATCAATGGCAATAGCTTCAAGGGCAGCTAAAAACTCTCCAGCATTACGAGGTCTAACATCAGGGTCGCGATTAGTGGCACGACCAATGAGTTCATCGAGGGAATCTGGCATATCTCTACGTTTAGTGCTGAGCTTTGGGATATCTTGATTTACATGCATGTAGGCAATTTGTATTGGGGTGTCACCTATAAATGGTTTTTCACCCGTTAACATTTCAAATGCAACTATTCCAACTGCATAAACATCGCTACGCGCATCGGCGATGCCCCGTTGGACTTGCTCGGGTGAAAGATATGAGACTGAGCCTAAAATGACGCTTGATTCAGCTGTCATGGTTGAGCCAATCAGCTCACCACGAGCCAACCCAAAGTCCGCGATTTTAATACGCCCTTCTTGCGATACAAGAATATTTTCAGGCTTAATGTCGCGGTGCACAATTCCAAGTGCATGCGCAGCAGATAGAGCACTTAAAATCGGAGTGAGGTAATTTATTGCATCTTTTATTTCAAAACGTCCACGTTCATTGAGATACTCCCTCAATGTGCTTCCCTCTATTAACTCCATAACTATGAAAACCGCAGGTACGCCATTTTGATTCCAGCCTTGATCCTGCACGGCAACGATATTTGGATGAGAAAGTGCAGCCGCGGCTTTAGCCTCACGAATAAATCGATTTACGAAAGCCTCATCTTGGGCCAGATGAGCATGCATAATTTTGACTGCTACTTTGCGGTCCAGGCGCGTATCTATCGCCTCATAGATTGAAGCCATTCCACCATTGGCGACCTGTCGTATCAATTGATAGCGGTTATCAATGAGCTCTCCAGATAGGTCTGACATACCGTGCATTTTATGGATTCGAGGTTAAAGAAAGGCTCGGGGCGCGCCCAATTGAGCTATGAAGTAAGAATGTGATTGGCAAAGGTGCGAGTTGCGTCACGTTCAAAGTGCTCATCTTGATCAACTTGCCACTGGCGCATCTGTGTTTGAATATCAAAGCCATCACGGTTAAGGACTCGAGCAAGGCCAATTTCAGGCTCTACATCTAGCCAGTAAAGAATAGCGCCTGCATCTCGCACGGTTTTTTGTCCAGCGCCCACACCTTCGATAATCAGTACCTCAGATGGCTCAAAAGTCAGTGATGAGTCGAAAGCATTTGTTCTCCAATTAAATATTGAAACTGTGAACTCTTTTTGAGAGGCAAATGCCTCAACAATCCTAGACAAGGTTAGTGATAAATCTTCATTGAGGGGATTACTCCAACCCGAATAAAGATCATCCATATGTATGAGATTGATTGAGTTGTATAGTGCAAGCTCTGTCATCATTTTTGCAGCTAAAGTTGTTTTACCTGCACCTGCAGGACCATCAATGGCTATAAGTGTCATTCCAGCGCTTCCATCCAAGAATTGCAATTAAAGTGAACAAGAAATACAGAACTGCCGTAAACCAATATCCCAGTACTGCGTATTGAATAGTTCCTGCTGCATCAACGATTAACCACAAAATCCATGACTCTATTTTTTCATAAACCATCAAAATCTGCGCGACTAAACTTGCAATAAGTAAGAACGCATCCGACCAAGTTGCAGCTGCGCCAAGGTGAGCCAAAACTGGCGTTAATAGCGAAACCGAAACTAAGGTCGCAATCGCCCACATGCCTTGGCTACGAATAGAAAGTCTTTCAGGATTGGCCCCAGTGGGAGCCCAATCACGCCAACCCCAATACGCTGCGACGATAAAAACTATCTGCAGTGCGGCAC
>CAINSH010000006.1 GCA_903852955.1 uncultured Actinomycetes bacterium
ATTCCGGTTTAACCAAGGTAATCGGCAATCAGGTCAAAATTGTTGGTTGGTATGACAACGAATGGGGCTATTCAAACCGCCTTGTTGATTTGATTGCCCACGTTGGCAAAACTCTCTAATGTCAGATTTTGCAACTCTTGATGTAGCTGGAAAGCGAATCTTTCTACGCTGTGACCTTAATGTTCCCTTGAAAGAGGGTGTCATTAAGGATGACGGCCGTATAAAAGCTTCGCTTCCAACTATTCAAGCGCTATTGGAAAAAGGTGCATCCCTTGTAATCGCCGCTCACTTAGGCCGACCAAAGGGTGAAGCAAAGCCTGAACTTTCATTAGCTCCAGTTGCAAAAAAACTTGGTGAACTTCTAGGTAAGGAAATTATTTTTCCCGGTGAAGTAACTGGTGAAAAAGTAAGCACAGCTGCGGCGTCACTGAATTCTGGCCAAATCCTTTTGCTTGAAAATATTCGCTTTAACGCTGCAGAAACCAGTAAGGAAGAGTCAGAGCGTGCAAGCTTTGCTAAAGAGTTGGCATCACTTGCCGATTTCTATGTAGGCGATGGCTTTGGCGCAGTTCACCGTAAACACGCATCAGTTTTTGATCTTCCTAAACTCTTGCCACATGCAGCAGGAAAATTGGTTTCTGCCGAAGTTGAAGTACTTAAAAAACTCACACAAAACCCCGAGCGCCCATATGGTGTTGTTTTGGGTGGGGCAAAGGTTTCGGACAAATTAGGTGTCATCGAAAACCTACTGGGCAAAGTTGATATATTGGCAATTGGGGGAGGAATGGTTTTTACATTCCTCAAGGCTCAAGGCAAAGAGATCGGCACTTCTCTGGTTGAAACTGAGATGCTCGATGTAGTTAAGGGATTAATTGATACTGCAACGAAAAATGGCGTCAAACTAGTTCTTCCTACAGACATCATCGTTGCGCCAGCGTTTGCTGCAGATGCAACACCGACACTTGTCTCTGCCGACAAAATTCCCGCAGATCAAATGGGATTAGATATCGGTCCTGAATCAGCAGCAGCTTTTGCAACAGAAATCGCCGCATGTAAAACTGTATTTTGGAATGGCCCAATGGGAGTTTTCGAATTTCCTAACTTTGCCGCTGGCACGAAGACCGTCGCAGAAGCGCTCACAAAAGTTTCAGGTATCTCTGTTGTGGGCGGAGGAGATTCTGCCGCAGCAGTTCGAGCACTTGGATTTGCCGATTCTGATTTCGGATACATTTCAACCGGTGGCGGAGCGTCACTTGAATATTTAGAGGGCAAGGAACTTCCTGGTCTTCAAGCACTTGGCTTATAAGGAGCAATCATGCGTAAACCATTAATGGCTGGAAACTGGAAGATGAACCTTAATCACCTTGAGGCGATTGCAGTTGCTCAGAAGTTGGTTTATTCACTAGATGAGAAAGATTATGACGCAGTAGATGTCGCAATCATCCCGCCTTTTACGGATATCCGCTCCATACAAACTCTTATCGATGGCGATCGTTTACGTTTAACCTACGGCGCTCAGGATTTATCACCTGAAGCAAGTGGGGCATTTACTGGCGATATCGCGGGATCAATGTTGCACAAACTTGGTTGCACATATGTATTGATTGGTCACTCCGAACGCCGAGCTATCCATGGCGAAAGCGATACCCTTATTAATCGAAAAATTAAAGCTGCGCTTGCCAATGATTTAATTCCTATTTTCTGTGTAGGTGAAGAACTTTCTATTCGCGAATCTGGTGCGCATGTCAGTCATGTGATTCGCCAAGTTCGTGCAGGCCTTGAAGGATTTACAAAGCCTGAGTTAAAAAAGATTGTTATCGCATATGAACCAGTATGGGCAATTGGCACTGGCAAAGTTGCAACACCTGAAGATGCGCAAGAAGTTTGTGCATCTATCCGTGAAGAAATTGAGAATATCGGCTCGGCTGAGATCGCTGCGAATATGCGTATTTTGTATGGCGGTTCTGTGAAGTCCTCAAATGTTGCCGAAATCATGAAAAAGAGCGATGTTGACGGAGCCCTTATCGGGGGAGCAAGCCTTGACCCTGAGGAATTAGCCAAGATTGTTAAGTTCCACGCGCAATCCGAGTAAGGCTTAAGGGGCTTTAGCAGGTATCCTTACCCTCTACGAAACAAGGAGTTCGACAACGTGAAATTAGCTCTCTCAATCTTGCTCGTCATTACAAGCGTGCTCATGATCCTTTTGGTTCTACTTCATAAAGGTAAGGGCAGCGGCCTATCCGATCTTTTCGGTGGTGGAATTTCAACCAACTACGGTGGGTCATCAGTTGTTGAGCGCAATTTAGATCGCATCACAATCGTTGTAGGTGGATTGTGGTTTGCACTAGTTGTAGCTCTTAGTCTTGTTCTTAAGTAAATAATATTTTTTCAATTTTCATCTTTTAAAGGAGTACATACATGGCAAGTGCAATTCGTGGAAGCCGAGTCGGCGCTGGCCCAATGGGCGAGGCAGAACGCGGTGATTCGATTGCTCGCGCCTATGTTTCATATTTCTGTGCAAATGGGCATGAAGTTCGCCCATCCTTTGCTGTAGAAGAAACCGTTGTTATCCCTGCCGAATGGGATTGCCCAAAGTGTGGTTACCCAGCAGGTCGTGATCGTAACAATCCGCCTAGCCCAGTTAAGAATGAGCCTTACAAAACTCACCTTGCCTACGTTAAAGAGCGTCGCACCGATGCTGAAGGCGAAAAAATTCTAGAAGATGCACTTCGTAAACTCCGCGGAGATGACGAAGACTAAAGAGTTTTTGCAGCCGCAAGAATTTGGTCAATACCCGCAGTTCGGTTTTTTACATTCAACCGAAGAAGCGGGTATTTTCTTGAAGCAATGGCTTTGC
>CAINSH010000007.1 GCA_903852955.1 uncultured Actinomycetes bacterium
CGGATTAAACCAACCTCGTTGTGTAGCCGTGGTGTCGGTAAGGGTGTCTATAACCATTTCCTTCATACCGGTGCGCAACCACTGTGCACGCGGGATTCCAAAGCCCATCTTGGGGCGATCAATTAATTTGGCAGGTACAAGTGAGCGTGCAACGTCTTTGAGGATGTGTTTAGTTTCAAAGCCTTTGATTTTGTATTTTCGGGGTAGTGATAGGCCCCATTCAACAACATTGACATCAAGCATTGGGGATCGCAGTTCTAAACTATTGGCCATTGTTGCGATATCAACTTTTACTAATAGATCACCTGGCAAGTACGCGGTGAGGTCAGATCGGATCATACGATCGAATGATGAGATATTGCCGGCTGCAAATTGATGAGTGAATGCAGAATTTGCGGTGTTGGCTCGAAAGTTTGGATTAAGCAATGCTGTTAAGTCTTGTGGTTGAGCTAATGAAAGTATCGAGCTATATCTGTCGGCTAAGGATGCTTTGGAAGTCAGTTGTGATTCAACGCGGTTTATTTTTCGTGTATTACCAAAAGATGATTTACCAGCAACTTTTAGCGCAGAACGCGCAAGGCCAAGAATTGGGTTGAGTTGTTGCATGACTGGGGCTGCCAAGTATCGGTCGTAACCGCCGAAGACTTCATCTCCACCGTCGCCACCAAGTGCAACAATCAGGTTTTCACGGGCGAATTTAGCTAATAAATACGTCGGCACGATTGAAGAATCAGCGAAGGGCTGATCTAGAACATGCGAAATCTTTTCGACTACCAGCGCTGGATCTGGGCTAAGGATTTCTTCGTGGTGGTTAGTGCCTAGATAGTTAGCTACTTCTTTGGCGTGGTGGGCCTCGTTATATTGGGCGTTATCAAAGCCAATTGAATAAGTCTGAACCTTTTCGCTCATTAATTTGGCCATATATGCCGTAACGATGGTGGAGTCATAACCGCCACTTAAGAATGAACCCAGCGGGCGCTCTGAAATCAGACGACGCTCAACTGCTTTTTCAATTAACTGCTTAGTCGTCTCAAGTGCATCGCCATAAGAAATACTCACCTTGGTATCAAAATCTGGTGACCAATAAGTTGACGTTGTTACTTTTCCGTTGTGCCAAGAAAGAACTGACGCTGGCGGCAGTTGAGATATTTCATTAAAGGCTGAATGTGGGGCGTTGATGTATCCGTACTGCATGACTTCGGCAATCATGTCGGTGCGCAAGGTGCGATCTGGCCGGGCGTGCATCAGCGCACGGACTTCGGAAGCAAAGAACAAGGTGCCATCGCTTAGTTGTGAAAACCACAGTGGCTTCTTGCCCATGCGATCTCGTATTAAGTGAAGTGAGTTATCGCGCGCATCATGAATTGCGATCGCAAACATTCCGTTGAGTTTGTTAATGAAATCTAAACCGAACTTTAAGTAAAGGTTAATTACAACTTCAGATTCACTAGATGTTCGACAGTGAATGCCGGCTTGCTCTAGTTCTTGGCGCAGTTCTCGGTAGTTGTAG
>CAINSH010000008.1 GCA_903852955.1 uncultured Actinomycetes bacterium
CGGCTGAGACCTTAAGTCCAACAGATACAAGAACATCTGTTTTCTTTGCTAAGCGTTTTTCAATGCCTGCGATGACCATGGCTTTAGGGCCAGTGAATTCGGGATCATCAAATAAGTGACCGTGAAAAGTATGAACAAACTTTATATTCTTTCTTGCAATTTTTTTTAGCTTCTTAATCTGTAAACGCGTAATCAAACCAGCTTTGAATGTGTGAGTGTGCACTATATCGGGTTTAATTTCTTTAATTATTTTTTGTAGTTCGGTGGCAGCTTTGAAATCTTGCATTGGATTAATGGAACGTGCCAGTGAGGCAATTGAGATTATTGAGATACCCTCTGCAGATGGATCGAGAGTCTCTTTTCCTTCGACATGACCTGCAGCGATAAAGTTTTCAACACCATGGGCAGTTAAGCCGTTATTGAGTTCGACTAAATAGCGAGCCGTCCCACCAAAGTTCATGCGCGCAATAACATGTAGAACGCGCATACTTAACCAGCTTCGTATGCGTCTACTACTTCGTTGGCTTCGCCCGACATTCTGACGTGACCATTTTCAAGCCAAATTGCGCGATTAGCAAGTTTTCGCACAGCAACCATATCGTGTGAAACAAGAACCACTGCAGCACCAGAAGTAATTAACTGTGTCATGCGATCACTTGATTTAACTTTAAAATCTGCATCTCCAACAGATAAAACCTCGTCGATGAGAAGGACCTCTGGCTGCACATCTGTTGCGGTAGAGAAAGCTAATCGAGCAACCATGCCCGATGAAAAAGTACGCAATGGGAAGTTCATGTGATCAGCAACGCCGGCCCATTCGCCAATCTCTGGCAACCGAGCCCTAACTTTATTCACGTCTCGCATCATGAGCGCTGAATAAAACACGACATTTTCAGATCCAGTCATTTCTGGGTGGAAGCCTGCACCAAGTTCGATCATCGGAGCGATTGATCCAGTGACTTTTACAGTGCCTTTAGTAGGGGGCAGAACCCCAGCCAAAATCTTTAGCAGTGTGGATTTACCGGCGCCATTGCGACCCAAAATCGCTACAACCTCACCGGCGTCAACCGTGAAAGAGATATCTTCTAACGCAACGTAATTAACTATGCGAGCACGACCAGCAATGGCCTCTTTGAATAGATCTCTAATCGATCCGCGGCGGTTCATTAATACGCGGTAAGTTAGATTTACGTTTTTTATCTCAATGACTGGCATTACAACATCGCCACCGTTCTGGGCCAGAACTTCTTGAAGACCGATGCGCCAAATAGGAAAGAACATGCAGCGGTAATAAACATAAACGCCCAGTCGTGCCATGTTGGGAATGCATTATTTGAAAACGCCCATCGGAAAATTTCGAGATAACTTGTCAGTGGATTCATGCGGATAATGTGCTGCATGGTTGGGTTCATGACGGAGATTGGATAGAAAATCGGAGTCAGATACATCAAAATCATCAAAAGCACGCTCACAATATTGCGCGTGTCATCAAAGCGGATAAATACAATAGATAGAGCCAGCCCAAGACCTGCAACCAAAAAGGCTAAACAGATTCCTACTATGAGAACTAGCGGCAGAGACCACGCTAGAGCTTGCCCACTTAAGAAGCAGACAACAGCTAATGGAATCATTCCGATAAAGAAGTTAACAAGTCCAGCAA
Source organism: uncultured Actinomycetes bacterium (assembly GCA_903852955.1). Classification (GTDB taxonomy): domain Bacteria; phylum Actinomycetota; class Actinomycetes; order Nanopelagicales; family Nanopelagicaceae; genus Planktophila. Next base: position 1,661 of record CAINSH010000008.1, read on the forward strand.
GAGCCGAGCTAATCGCAAAGATCTGAGGGGGAACATAAATCTTTGTAAGCACACCACCGTTGCTTGCAATTGATTCGGCCGAGAGCATTAAACCTTGATTAAAAAAGGTATTAAGTAGGATGCCCGCCATTAAATATGGAGCGAACTGCTGGCCTGATGGAAGGCGAGATGCAAAGACGAAGGAAAAAACAAACCACATAACAA
>CAINSH010000009.1 GCA_903852955.1 uncultured Actinomycetes bacterium
CAGCTTCATTAAGCACATTTGCTAGATCTGCACCAGTAAATCCAGGTGTACGTCGTGCGTAGTCCAAGAGTTTTACGTCATCGCTTAGAGGCTTATTTTTTGCGTGCACAGCAAGAATTGCTTCGCGACCCTTTAGGTCTGGGCGATCAACTGCGATTTGGCGATCAAATCTTCCTGGACGCAAAAGCGCTGGATCCAAAACATCTGGGCGGTTAGTTGCGGCAATTAAAATTACTTTCGTATTTTCCTCGAAACCATCCATTTCAACCAATAGCTGATTAAGAGTTTGCTCGCGTTCATCATGTCCGCCGCCCATACCCGCACCACGTTGGCGTCCTACGGCATCGATTTCATCCACAAAGACAATTGCAGGTGCATTCTCTTTAGCTTGGTTAAATAAATCGCGTACACGCGCAGCACCAACTCCAACAAACATTTCTACGAAGTCAGAACCTGAAATTGAGTAGAACGGAACATTTGCTTCACCTGCAACTGCGCGGGCAAGGAGAGTCTTACCGGTTCCTGGAGGACCAAATAGCAAAACTCCCTTTGGAATCTTTGCCCCTAGTACACCGTACTTGTCTGGATTAGCTAAGAAATCTTTTATCTCATCAAGTTCGGCAATAGCTTCATCGGCGCCGGCAACATCTTTGAAAGTTGTCTTCGGAACATCGTTACTTTGAAGTTTGGCGCGAGATCTACCAAATTGAAATACCTTGTTTCCGCCTTGAGCTTGGCCCATCATCCAGAAGAAAAGGAAACCGATGAGCAGGAATGGAACAATGGAGAGCAAGAATGAAACCAAAAGTGACTGCGAAGGAACTCTTACATTCCAACCCTTTGATGGCGGATTTCCCGTTAAAGCATCGACAATTGTGGGTTCCTGACGGGCAACATATGAGGCTTCAACTTTCGTAGCACCCTTAATTGTTGTTCCCGGTTTTAATACAAGGCGGAGTTTTTGATCTTTATCAACTATCTCAGCTGATTCAACATTTGATTGCGATATTGCATCAAGAGCTTGAGAAGTTTCAATCTGTGTATAACGATTTCCTGCAGCTGAAATTTGTCCGAAGATAGAGACCGCAAAAATTGCAACCAGAATCCAGAAAAGTGGCCCCCGGAAAATTTTTCCCGTCCGAGTAGTCGGCTTTTTAGGATTGGTCTTACCTGAGAAACTCTTTTTGATGGGAGTTTTCTTTGTTGGCTTTTTTGCGTCAGTCATGTTCTTTATAACTCGTTTCGTAGGGGAAATATTTCTTAGGAGTACATGTGCTTGGCAAGCACTGCAATAAATGGCAGGTTTCGATATTTTTCATCAAAATCTAAGCCATAACCGATTACAAAATCTGGTGGAATTTCAAAACCAACATACTTCACATCAACGTGAACCTTGGCTGCCTCTGGTTTGCGAAGAATAGAAAGAATTTCAACACTACCAACACCACGTGATTCAAGATTGGATTTGAGCCAAGAAAGAGTTAAACCTGAATCAACAATGTCTTCAACAATTAAAACATTTCGGCCAGTAATATCGCGATCAAGGTCTTTGAGAATACGTACGACTCCACTTGATTTAGTTCCGGATCCGTATGAACTAACTGCCATCCAATCCATCTCAACATGGCGTTGAAGTGCGCGTGAAAGATCGGCAACTGCCATTACTGCACCTTTAAGTACGCCGATAAGCAAAAGATCTTTGCCTTCGTAATCCTTATCAATCTGGGCTGCTAACTCTTTGATGCGAGCTTGCAAAGCTTCTTCGGTGACAATGACGCGTTCGATATCGCCTGATATGGCTTCTAAATCCACGGTGCTCCCTATGGTTGGTGACGTGAGAGCGAAAGTCTGCCCGAAAAACGCTCAACCTTCACACCGCCGGGTAAATGCGCTGGGCCCTGGCCATTCCACGCACAAATCAGCGCCTCAATCGCGGCCACATGCTCGGATGAGACAGATCCTGAGGGTGCACCACAGGCGTATATAGCTCGACGGATGATTCTAGATCGGATGGCTCTGGGCAATCCGGCAAGATAGGCGCAATCTAAATCATCAAGTGCTAACCCAAGAATTTCTTGTTCGGCCCATTGATCTAACGCATCGGCATCATCTCTTAGTAACGCAGCACTGCGAACCAGTGCATCGGAAATTCCAGGACCAATTGTTTTTTCTAAAGTTGGCAAAGCTTCGGTGCGAACGCGCACTCGGGCAAACTGTGAATCTTTGTTGTGTGGGTCATTCCAGGGAATCAAACCAATTTCTTTGCAAGCATCTTCAGTTTGTTCACGGGTGATATTTAGAAATGCGCGAATGTATTTTCCATTTACTTCGGCCATGCCTGAAAGTGATCTAGTACCTGAGCCACGTGATAAACCAAGTAAAACTGTTTCTGCTTGATCGTTATGTGTGTGACCTAAGAAAACCGCATCAGTATCTAAACTATCAAAAGCTTCATATCTTGCTTTTCGAGCAGATGCTTCTAAGCCTTCAGTGATTCCAAACTTAACTTTCTTGATTTCACATTCGAGTCCAATAGATTTCATCTGTTCAACAACTAATTCTGCTTGTTTGTTTGATCCATCCTGAAGTTGATGATCAATTGTTACCGCACTTAATTGAAGTGCAAGTTTTGAAGCTTCCTTTGAGAGTGCATAGGCAAGAGCTAATGAATCTGCGCCACCAGAGACTGCAACAACAATTCGATCCCCGGCTTCTAACTTTTCCAGAAATGTGCGGACAGCGCTACGGATGGCAGGCAGCTGTGAGCTCATGCGATAAGACTAGACCCGACCACCAAATGGCATTAAACCTTTAATGCTGTAGATATTTGAGAACAAAAGGCCTCTATTTCTTGAGTTGGCTTCCCACATCATGCCGTTTCCAGCATAAATTGTTATGTGGTGAATTGTAGAAATTGTTCCTTTGTATGAATAGAAAAGAAGATCGCCAGGTACAAGTTCCTTGAGTGAAACATGCTTTGTGTAGCCTGAATAAAGGGCTGAATTGAGACGATCCCAATCCGGCCAACTTAGACCTGCGGCTTTATATGCCGAATAAACTAAACCAGAGCAGTCAAAAGATTTAGGACCTTGAGTTCCCCAAATATAAGGTTTGCGCGCAAGTACTTGCGCCTTTGCATACGCAACAGCCTTATCGCGCTGTGCTTGTGTGGTGCGAATTGTTGATCGCCCCTTGAAGCCGATATCTGGCCAAACATTTTTTTGCCCAGGTGTTAATTCCGCTTGGTTTGCTTGTGACTCTTCAAGCAAAGCCAGCTGTCGTTGTTGTTCAAGAGTAGTACGCACTTTTCGCGCACTCATGAGTTCGCGCATTAATGCATCTTGAACTTTCTGCAACTTCGCAACTTCTTTTGCTTGTTCAGCTTTTGCATCGTCTGCAACTTTCTTAGCTGCAGCAACTTTATCTGTTGCTTTTTGTTGTTCAACTTTAGCTGTGTCAGCTGCCGCTTTAGCAGCTCTTGCAACCACTTCTGCGGCTTTAAACCGTTCTAGTGCAATTGTATTTTTCACACCCAAAGTACTAAGTGTGCTTAATTGATCAATTAAATCCTGTGGTCCATTTGCACTTAATAACGGCTCGATGTCCGTCATGCTGCCACCCATAATGTATGCATTTGCAGCAAGCCGTCCAATTACTCTGTGGGCTTCCTCTACTGCTGCTGCAGTCTCGGCTGCATATTGCGCCGCAGCGCGTGCTGCTGCATTAGCAATTGCTAACTCTTTTTGTGCTTTTACGTAGAGCGCTGTTGCGGCATTTGCTTTTGCAGTTAAAGTTCTAAGAGTTTGATTAGCCGCCGCTAATTTTGCAGCTTGTGCATCTGCCGCTTTTTTCTTTGCAGCTTCAACTTTCTTTGCAGCTTCAATTTCAGCCAAAGTTGGTTTTGGGGTCTTTGCCAGAGCCGGCGCTGTTGTAAGCGTCAGACCAAGGATGAGAGCGAATGAAATCGCCCGATATTTTTTCAACGTAAGACCTCCGAGGGAAGGTCTCAAGAATAATTGGCCTACCTTGGAAAACCTTGTGTTTGGAGGTTGGTGTCTCTAATTAGCTACGTCACGACGCAGAAAAAGCAAACTTGCTATAGATGCACCAATGGCTACATAAATTCCACCAACTAAAAGTGCATGTGAATATTCAATTCCCGATGTGTTTCCAGTTGGTGCCCCGCCACTAGCAATTGCGGCTAACTGTGCACCTGGTAACCAACTCTGCCAAGAGTTTTTCACTGCTACAAGTAGGTTCTCAACTATCAATAACCATAAAACGCCAAAAGATATCGCACTAATTGGGGAACGAAGAAGTAAACCAAGAACCATGCCGATGGTTCCAAAGCCAATAACTGAGATTGTGACGTTAATAAAAGTAGTAAAGATTGCATGTCTACCATCTGCACCAAACCAAAGATCTGTCGAAACCTTTGCTCCTGGTGCCAAGATCACAGAAGCGCTAATACTTACAATCGCCGACAAAACCATCATCACTAAGGCAAATAACTTCATCGCAATAAACTTGCCAATCAAAATCCTCATGCGGCTAGGTTGGCGAACTAATAAATTGCGCAGTGTTCCGTAGGTATATTCCTGCGCAG
>CAINSH010000010.1 GCA_903852955.1 uncultured Actinomycetes bacterium
CCCGAAGATCTAGCTATTGTACCACTCGCTGACCGATAAAAATAACCGAAAAGGAAACCTAGAGTCATCACATATCGCGCGCACAGTTCAAGAAATCGATAAAGAGATTGTCGATATCGTTGATTACGCACTGAATTTTCAAGTCACTTCAGATGTTGCCTACGAGACTGCTTACAACTGTTTACTCGACACCATTGGTTGCGGTCTTGAAGCCCTTGAATACGAAGCCTGCCGCAAATTACTTGGCCCGCTTGTGGCGCAAGGTGAAATTGAAACTGGTGTTCGTGTTCCAGGTACTGCTTATAAGTTAGATCCAGTACAAGGCGCCTTCAATATTGGCGCCATGATTCGTTGGTTAGATTTCAATGACACTTGGCTTGCTGCTGAATGGGGCCACCCATCAGATAACTTAGGCGCGATTTTGGCTACTGCTGACTGGATTTCGCGCAATCCAGAATATGCAACCGGCAAGAAGTTAGTTGTAAAAGATATTTTGACGGCAATGATCAAAGCCCATGAAATCCAGGGTTGTATCGCGCTTGAGAACTCATTTAATAAGGTGGGGCTAGATCACGTTGTTCTAGTGAAAGTTGCTTCAACTGCCGTTGTTTCGCAGATGCTCGGCTTAACTCGCGAACAAACTTTAAATGCAGTTTCACTTGCTTGGGTCGATGGCCAAGCTCTTCGCACTTACCGCCATTTCCCAAATGCGGGTTCCCGTAAATCATGGGCTGCAGGGGATGCCACATCGCGCGCAGTTCGTTTAGCGTTAATTGCCAAGACTGGCGAAATGGGTTATCCATCAGTATTAACTGCCAAAGTTTGGGGTTTCTACGACTCACTCTTTAAAGGCAATCACTTCAAGTTCCAGCGCCCTTACGGAACTTATGTAATGGAGAACGTGCTCTTTAAGATTTCTTTCCCAGCAGAGTTCCATAGCCAAACTGCAGTTGAAGCAGCTATGACATTGCAAGGCCAGATGGCTGCAGCTGGAAAAACCTCAGATGATATTAAGTCGGTAACAATTCGTACCCATGAAGCTTGTATCCGCATTATCGATAAGAAGGGTCCGCTGAATAACCCAGCAGATCGCGATCACTGTATTCAGTACATGGTTGCAGTGCCGCTGATTTTTGGTCGCCTTACTGCACGTGACTACGAAGAAGACATTGCAGCTGATCCACGTATTGATGCTTTGCGCGAGAAGATTGTTTGCGTTGAAGACACTTCATACACCGCTGACTACCATGATCCAGCCAAGCGTTCAATTGCTAACGCGCTTACTATTGAATTCAATGATGGCAGCAAATTAGCTGAAGTTGCAGTTGAATACCCAATCGGTCATGCTCGTCGTCGCACCGAAGGTATCCCGCTATTAATTGAAAAATTCCGCACTAACTTGGCGCGTATTTATTCAGCCGATCAGCAGAAGCGAATTGAAGATGCCACTCTTGATCGTGCAAAGCTCGAGCAGATGTCGGTAACTGATTTCACTGATCTGCTCGCAAAGCCATAGAAATAGGGGAAATCACGCGTTAGAAGCGCGGTAATTCCTAAGGTATTCTTAGCCCTCGCTGACCATGCCGGTCAGCGCATTTGGGCGAAAGCCTTAATGGGGTATGGGGTAATTGGCAGCCCTGCTGATTCTGGTTCAGTAAGTCTAGGTTCGAGTCCTGGTACCCCAGCGCAAGACAAAGCAC
>CAINSH010000011.1 GCA_903852955.1 uncultured Actinomycetes bacterium
CTATTCATTGTCTTAACGCCGCCGAACAAGATGCCTCTTTTGCCAGTGATCCAAAGCCCGATACGGATGCCGAGTTTGAGCAGGCGTTAATTGATACCAAGGAGTTTGTAGATAAGTGCGTTGCAAATACTCCCAATATCGCACATTTTTCCACCCAAGAAAGCGCGCAGGATATGGAACTGCTGCGTCAATCATTAGGCGATAAGAAATTAAATTATCTAGGTTTTTCTTACGGCACATATCTTGGAACTTTGTACGCACAGGCGTTCCCAGAAAAAGTAGGGCGATTTGTTTTAGATGGCGCAATAGATCCATCGCTTACTATCGAGGAACAAACGCGCGTTCAAGCTGTTGCATTTGATAAGGCACTTACTAATTTTATTAAGGAGTGTTCGTCTTACAAAGACTGTCCACTACCCGAAAAATCCACACCGCAATTTTTTACAGATTTATTTAACTCTGTGGCTAACCAACCACTTACTGTCGGTGATCGCACAATCACCGAAGCTTTAGTTGTCACTGGCACCGCATCTGCTCTATATGACGATGTATCAGGATGGCCATTACTTCGTCGAGCAATTGCTCAAGCTCTCACCGGGGATGGAACCACATTTGCGCAGTTGGCCGATAGTTACAACGGACGCAATGAAGATGGCACGTATAGAAACAATGAAAACGATTCAAACATTGTTATCGAATGTCTTGACTGGCAGCAAAGTAAATCAAATGAAGAAATTCGCACAAATGTTTCGACAGTTACTAACTCTGCGCCAGTCTTTGGTCCCTATGTTGCTTACAGCGGAATAACTTGTAATGCACTCAATCAAGTGATTCAGGCTCCAGTACCTGTAAATCACAATAAATCTTTCAACACTGCAACACCAGTTTTAGTTATTGGTACAACGCAAGATCCAGCCACCCCATATGTCTGGGCGAAATCATTAAGTAAATACATCGTTGGTAGCCGCTTAGTAACGTTAAAAGGGCAAGGCCATACCGGCTATGGCCGCGGTTCGGCCTGCACTGATGACGCCGTTGATACCTACTTAACTACCGGCAAAACCCCGGCCAAAAACCTGATCTGTACGCAGTAATCCCGCATAAAACGGTGGTAATTAGCACCCCATTTCATAGGGCAAGATTTACCCATGCGCTTAGACCATGTCTCATATGTAACTTCCCATGATCAACTAGCCGACACAGTTCAACGTTTAGGTTCACGCCTTGGCTCAACATTTGTTGATGGCGGCGTTCACCCACGCTTTGGCACTCGTAACTTCACACTTGCTTTACAAAATGGTCATTACATCGAAGTTGTATGCCCACTTGATCACCCAGCATCCGATGCTTCACCTTTTGGTAAAGCAGTATCTAAGCGCGCTGCCGAAGGTGGCGGTTGGCTTACTTGGGTTGTTTCTGTCGATGATGTTTCTAAAGTTGAAGCACGACTTGGTCGCCAAGCTGTAGATGGTCACCGCACAAAGCCAGATGGACATGATCTTTCATGGAAACAAATCGGCGTTCTTGGAACTTTAGAAGATAAGCAGTTGCCGTTTTTCATCGAGTGGAAATCTCTAGATCACCCATCAACTGATGGCAAAGCAATTGCAAAGATTGTAAAAGTTGAAATCGCTGGAGACGAAAAGCGAATAACTGATTGGTTAGACAATGACTTAACTACTGCACTTGGCAGTGAAGTCGAAGTTATCTGGTTATCACCGGCTGACACCGAAGGTGAATCAGGAATCGTTGCAGTGCATTTATTAACACCTAACGGTGTTGTGCGCGTCGACTAAAACTACCTACTCAAAACGCGTTGCTTGCGCACAAATAGGTTTCACTAAACTCTCTATGCGCTGAACTTCGTGGCCCAGTAATTACAAACAGCTCACGATCCTGCGATAGAACTTCTAATACGTTCAAGAAACTTGTACTTAAAACAAACTCCTCGGCAAAATCAATCTCAAACCGAGTCGCTACAAGACACGGGCCGGCTAAAGCCAACAGATCAGCATTAGTAGTAATTGCGCCTAATGCTTGATTGATAGTTAGTTCCTTATAAGTAAGGCCTAATCTTTCAATTAACCCGTTCTGCGGATAGCGAAAGTCAGCCACTAGAACTGATGCCGCAGCCTTTTTAGCCGCCGCGTTGACGCTGAGCAAACAATTCTGAAAATCGCTAATCGATTGTGGATGGACAACTGTAATTTTGTTGCGATGCTTGATTAAATTTCTTTGCGCAACCAATTGCACTGAAACCATTACTGCTTTAGCTAGTTCAACTTCGAAGGATTCTGGATTTAAGTTGACCGGATCAATTGGTATGACGTCAGGATCAAAAGCTTGGTCCTGCATGCTGACAATCTTCGAAGGGTTAACGCCAAAATCAGCCAAGATTTCAATGAATGAGTTTTCAGCGACAATGACAAGTTCTGCAGCCAAAATCTCTTCGCGAATTGAATCAAGTGATTGTGAAAAATCTTTGTTAAGTTCAAGGCCCCACTTCTGAGCAAGCACCTGAACCGATAACGGAATTCTCTGACCATCAGGAGCCTGAATCCCTGCCGAAACAACTTTATAGCCAGGCAAGATTCTAGATAGATATGCCGAAGCAATAATTGATCGCGCTTGATTTAGACGACAGATAACGGCAATAACTCCGGTTTGGTCTGTAGTCATGACCGTGCCCATTTATGGGTTTTAGCGAAAATATAAAAGCCAATGAGTCCAGTTACATTCAAAATAAAATCAGTCAAACTTGGATCTCTTCCTGGAATCCAAAACTGCAAGAACTCAACTACAGCTGGAAGCGCAGCACAGATTAAAAGTTCGATTTCAAGTCTTAGCGTTCCACCTAATTTATATACAAGGGGAAACAACGGCGCGAATAAAACTAAATTTCCAAGAACGGCTAGAGTTGGATTTATATCGAGGATAAATAAAGTTGGATTTTTTACAATTGGATTGATGAGCAACCGGACAAAGAAATTATCGCTAACTACTTCGTTTTCGTAGTGTGGGACAAGGGTGATGTAGAACAAAAAAGCTAGATAAAAACCGGCCGACGCGGTCCCCAAAAAATGCATCCGCTTTTGAGATACCGACATAAATCCATTCTATGGCATCTCTAATAAATGCCACCATCTAGGCACTATTCTTTCGCTTATGCAGGTATCGGGGAATGAATCAAGTAAAAAAAGAAGCGCCATAAAGTTCGTTAAATTGATAAGCGCTCTTATTCTCGCGATTTTGATCCCCTTGATTTCATTTGTAGTTTACGAAACACATTCACATGTAGGTGAAATAAAACAACTATTAAGTATTGGTAGCGATAACGGCAAGCAGATTTTAGGTTTTAAAGGTCAACAGCGATATCTGTTAGCTTTTCAAAACTCTGCCGAAGCAAGGGGCACCGGAGGACTTATCGGTGCTTACGCCATAGTAAGAATTGATCACGGGCGGATTTCGATCGAACAATCAGGCAGCAATATTGATTTAATCAATCGCCAGGTTTTGCCACTTTCAATGCCTGCAGATTTTGTGAAGCTATACGGTAACGATCCAGCAATGTGGCTTAACTCAAATCTCTCCCCACATTTTCCTAACGCCGCACTTATCTGGATGAAGCTATGGCAGATGCAGGGCGGTAAGAAGCTAGATGGCGTTATGGCAATCGACCCCACCGTGGTTAGTTATATTTTGCGGACAGTTGGCCCAATCCAGTCCGCTGATGGAGATTTAGTAACGGCCGATAATGTTGTAAAACTTACGCTTTCGGATATGTACGTTAAATATGAAACCAATAACTTAGAAAGAAAAAAGGCTTTGGTAGATCTATTAACCAAGGTCTTTGCCAAGGTTCAAGCATCAAGTGCGGTTCAAAAACTTCAGATTATGAAGGCTTTGCTGGAACCATATAAAGAGAACCGAATCTTGTTTTATTCCACAAATACCAAAACCCAAGCCGCGGTGGCCAAAACCCAGCTAGGTGGTGTCCTTTCAAGAACTGCGCCTAATGAGTATCGCGCTGTAGTTGAAAATGTTGATGGCAACAAAATGGATTACTACCTCGATCGAGAGATCAAGATTCAGGATTTAAGTTGTTCACCCGATCGAATCACTGAACTTACTTTTAGCGCTAAAAATACTTTCAGCGGCAAGGGCTCACTCCCGAACTATGTGTGGGGCCGCTTAGATATCGATAAGCCAGAGGGCGACGGAGGTAGCCACAGGATTAAAATCTTGGTCTACGGCCCTTCAGGTTCCACCGTAGCTTTTGCAACCGATGGGACCGGCGATGATCTACCGGGAGGCGTCTATAACGAAAGAGGCAGGCCAGTATTTGTCACAAATGTTGTGATTGAGCCCAACGAAATTGCCCGTGTCAAAATCGCTTTCATCACGTATGATTCCGACTACCCAGAAGTAGTCACACAGCCTTTGGTACTTGGTACCAAAGTTCAGATTGGAAAGGTATGTAAATGAAAAAAAGCAGAACTCTCATCGCAACTGTACTGATCGCTGCTATTTCTTATACAGCTGCGCCATTGTCAATGGCTGCGCCTGCCCAATATCCACCAAATCCTGATTCAACTTCTACGCCTGCGCCTCAAGCGCCAGTGCTTGCAGCTATCACTAAAGACATTGACCAGGGGTACACACTTTTTAGCTTTGATAAATTATTTAGATTAGTGCCAAATTCTGTTAACTCTGCCGGAACTGCATTGAGTGCAACTAATAACGGAATCACCGCAACATTTAAAGCTTCAACAGTTAAGAATTCGATCCTGCAAAATGGATTTACTACAAAAATCACTGCAACAGGCAAAGGTTTCAAGCCCAACAGTTCGATTTCACTAATTATTCTAAAGCCGCTTACATATGTAACTTCTGGAAAAGTAAGTGCTACGGGCCGATTCACTGTTAGTTCAAAGATTTCTTCAAAACTTAAAGCCGGCAAATACAGAATTCAAGTAGTAGGCCGCACGGCAAAAGGCATTAAAACTTCAGTTACCAACACCATACGCTTAGTAGGCTAGGGTTACCCCCGCTCCAAAAACGTTATAATTGAGTAACCGACTGAAAGGCAAAGAGTTTTGGATTTAAAGGAGTTCTACCGCCTTGTTTTAAGAAACCTTATTTTGCTTCTTATTACTACTTTTGTCGGTTTTTCCTCTTCATATGTCATCACTATTTTCCAAACCCCCATGTATGAATCAACGATTCAACTATTTGTTTCAACGCCTTCATCTGCAGTAGATATCTCAGCCCTTGCTCAAGGTTCTAGCTTTTCGCAACAACGCGTGAAGTCATACGCTCAAGTCATTAACGGATCTGCAACATTAGGGCCAGTTATTGAAAAGCTGAAACTGCCTTATTCAGTCCAAGAACTAGCCTCAAACGTTAAAGCCACAGCGCCGCTAGATACGGTACTTATAAATGTAAGTGTGCAGGATGCTGATCCAATAACGGCGGCAAATATTGCCAATGCAATCGGTTATCAATTCACCTCAACAGCA
>CAINSH010000012.1 GCA_903852955.1 uncultured Actinomycetes bacterium
TACTTCGCCGAGGCGCTGCCCATGTTGTTGCCGTTGATGTTGGGTATGGGCAGTTAGCGTGGGAACTGCGACAAGATCCTCGCGTGACGGTGCACGATCGCACCAATATCCGGCATTTAACTGGCGATGTCATCGGCGAGCCAATTGATTTAGTTGTTGCAGATTTATCATTCATTTCACTTACCCTTGTTTTGCCCGCGCTTGCTGCTGTATCCAAATCGGATGCTGATTTTGTCGTCATGGTTAAACCACAATTTGAAGTTGGTCGCGAAAAACTTGGCGCCGGGGGAGTAGTTCGAGATCCTGCGCTACGAAAGGCTGCCGTCATCGAAGTTGCAGATTCTGCATATGACGTAGGTTTAGGAACTTTAGGGATTGCAGCTAGTCCTTTGCCTGGTCCTGCGGGAAACGTTGAGTATTTCTTGTGGCTTCGAAGAGGTGCACCTGAGATTAATCATTTAAATTTGGATCAAGCTATTGCGATCGGACCACAGTAAATGAGCACACGTAATCTTTTGCTTGTATGTAATCCTGGGCGCGAACAAGCGATAACTGCAGCCACCGAATTAGCTAAAGATTTTAAGTCTGCAGGTTTTTCTCTCTTTACAATATCTGACGTTTCAATTGCTGGTGTAGTTAAATGTGATATCGAATCTTTGCCTCAGCTAGAGGTTGCAGTTGTACTTGGCGGTGATGGAACAATTCTTCGAGCCGCCGAAGCAACACGTGTACAGCAAATTCCATTGCTGGGGGTCAATCTTGGCCATGTTGGATTCTTGGCAGAAGTGGACAAACCACCTTTACAAACTATCGTGAAAGCAATTTCAGAACGCAGTTATGTAGTTGATTCACGCATGGTTTTAAAATATGCCGTTAAGCGCGAGGGTGAAATTGTTGCTGAAGGTTGGGCACTTAATGAAGTAACGGTTGAACGTGAAAAAACAACAATGGTTGAACTCTTTCTTGAAATTGATGGGCGTCCTATTTCTAGATGGGGTTGTGATGGTTTGATTTGTTCAACTCCAACAGGATCAACGGCGTATGCATTTTCTGCAGGCGGCCCAGTAGTTTGGCCTGAGGTTGATGCTTTAGTGGTACTTCCGATTTCTGCGCATTCCCTTTTTTCGCGTCCACTTGTAATTTCTCCAAAATCGCAGATAGTCGTGCAAGTCGATTCACCAGAAGCGGTTTTATCAGCTGACTCATTACGAAATTTCATGTTGGCAAATGGCGATCGAGTCCACATCACCAAGGACAGCCACGTTGTAAGACTTGCGCATCTATCTGGCGGCGTATTTAGCGATCGTCTGGTGGCAAAATTCAAACTTCCAGTTGAAGGTTGGCGCGGTGAGTGAACGTACCTTTTTAGAGGAAATCAATATCCGCTCGATTGGAGTAATAGAAAACTCCACACTTGAGATATCAAAAGGCTTGACGGTTCTTACCGGAGAAACCGGTGCCGGAAAAACAATGATTTTAACTGCGTTGAATTTAATTTTGGGCGGCAAGGCTGATAGTTCGCTAGTACGAAAAGGAAGTGAGCGGCTTATCGCTAGCGGGAAATTTTCTGTACCAAAAACTCTATCTGCGGTTTTGGAAGAATGTGGACTTCAGGTTGAAGATGATCAAGTAATAATTACCCGCACAGTTAGTGCAGATGGCAAAAGTAAGGCAAGTTGTAATTCTATTTCAGTAGCCGCAAGTGCGTTGAATTCTGCAAGTGAATTCTTAGTTGAAGTACATGCCCAGGCTGCCAATTTGAATATGACTAAGAGTTCCAAGCAGCGCGAACTTTTGGACCGCTTTTCAGGCACAGAACTTGCACAAGCGTTAAATATGTATCAAAGGATTCTTTCAAATTATCATGAAGTTAAATCTCGAATTATGGCGATTAAGAAAAATAACGATTCGCGTGAAGCTCAGTTAGGCATTTTGCGAGAGTTTACGACGGCAATGTCAGCATTAAAGTTAACGCATAATGAAAATATCGATATCGATTCCGAAATTTCTAGGCTTTCAAGTGTTGAAGAACTGCGAATAGCTGCTACTTCGGCCGCTTCAATTATTGAGGAAGAAGAGTCCGGAACGCTAACTACGTTGGGCCTAGTCCGTAAATCACTTGATGTTTCTCGCTCTAAGGACCCACTCATTGAAGAGCTTTATCAGAAAATAAGTGAAGCATTTTTTCTAGTTGATGACGCAAAGAGCGTCCTGGCCTCATACCTTTCCAAACTAGAAGCCGATCCAGCGCGTTTGGAATATCTCAATGCGCGTAAAGCAAGCATTAATTCGTTGATTAAAAAGTACGGCGGTTCGGGTTCAGTCGAAACTGAAATTGCTGCGCTTATCACCAAATTTGAAAGTTCTGCCGATGCTATAGCCGATTTAGAAGGCGGAGACTTGCGTTTGCAAGAACTCGAAAAAGAACTTCAAGGGATTAAAAAGGAGTTAGTTACAGCAGCAAAAGCACTTACTACGTTGCGCGAAGTTAATGCACTTAAACTTTCAAAGGCGGTAACTATTGAAATCACGCAACTTTCAATGCCGCACACTTCATTTCATTGCACTGTAACCAGCGCAGACTATTCTGCGTTAAAGGAATCTGATTTCACAGCCTTAGGTTGCGATGAGATAACAATGTTCATTCAAGGACACAAAGACGGACCACTTGTGCCCCTTGCAAAAGGTGCAAGTGGTGGCGAAATGTCTCGCGTAATGTTGGCACTTGAAGTTGTCTTAGCTTCAACACATCCTGTAGGTACGTATGTTTTTGATGAAGTAGATGCTGGCGTGGGCGGTAAAGCTGCAATTGAAGTTGGGCGAAGACTTCATGAACTCTCTAAACATTCGCAGGTAATAGTTGTGACACATCTACCTCAGGTGGCAGCATGGGCTGATTCACACTTTGTAGTTACTAAGAACTCCGATGGATCAGTTACTGAAAGCAATGTCACAACAGTGCGCGATGAAGCGCGAATTGAAGAGATTGCCCGAATGCTCGCCGGCATGGAGGAGTCAGCTAGCGCCCGTGAACACGCCACTGAACTTCTCGAACTGCCATTGTCAGCCCCGTAGCTAAAGCGATGATAGGTTGGTCTCCCATGGGCCAACCTCATGTGACTAAACACTTATTTGTAACTGGCGGAGTCGCCTCTTCGCTCGGCAAAGGACTCACCGCCTCATCACTTGGCAGGTTATTAGTAGCCCGTGGCATCCGCGTAACAATGCAAAAGCTTGATCCCTACCTCAACGTTGACCCAGGCACCATGAATCCATTCCAACACGGTGAAGTTTTCGTTACCGATGATGGGGCTGAGACAGATTTAGATATCGGTCACTACGA
>CAINSH010000013.1 GCA_903852955.1 uncultured Actinomycetes bacterium
CTTACTGGTCGCAAAATCATCGTTGACACATATGGCGGCATGGCGCGTCACGGTGGCGGAGCTTTTAGTGGAAAAGATCCATCGAAAGTTGATCGCTCGGCCGCATACGCCATGCGATGGGTTGCAAAGAATGTAGTAGCAGCAGGGTTGGCCCGTCGTTGCGAAGTGCAAGTCGCTTATGCCATCGGAAAGGCCCAACCAGTTGGAGTCTTTGTGGAGACTTTTGGAACAGAGACCGTACCGGTGTCGAAAATTCAAAACGCTGTCACTACTGTTTTTGATCTTCGTCCAGCTGCAATTATTCGCGACTTAGATTTATTACGCCCAATTTATTCTCTGACTAGTGCTTATGGACACTTTGGTCGTGAACTTGCTGAATTTGCATGGGAACGCACAAATCGTGTTTCTGAGCTACAAAACGCAGTTAAGTAACCCAAGTGGCTACGCCACGTTTATTTAAATTAAAGTCCCAAGTTGCCGCTGCGCCACTGGGGGCAAATGCGCATAATTTTCCTTTTGCCAGAGTCTGGGTGGATTCAGGTGTATTTCATTTAGACAGTGTTTATGACTATGCCATTCCTGAATCTCTTTCTGAGACTGCTCAACTCGGCGTCCGAGTACAAGTTCCGTTCGCATCCCGTGAAGTTGAAGGCATTATCGTGGAAAGAATTTCCACGCCTCAAACCTTGACCAGAATTAAACAAATTTCGAAAATCTTATCGCCACATCCAGTAGCAACTTCTGCCTCTCTTGCATTAGTTCTGGCCGTTAGTAAGCACTGGGCCGGACATCCTTATGATGTATTGCGAAGTGCTATACCTCCAAGAGTTGCAGCAGTAGATAAAGCTTTTTCCCAAGAGAACAATCCATTAGATATTAAGAAGAAACCCCCAACAGATACGTCTTTTTTTGGTTTTAAGCCATTTCGAGACCCCGTGAACGAGCTTTTAGCCCTAGCGCAAGAATCAGCACAGACTGGTTCGGTTTTGATCATCGCCCCTGATGAGCGAGATGTGAATGCTATCTGCGCAAAATTAGTTAGCACTAAGCATCGCGTCCTTCGCCTTGATAGCGCAGTTCCACGGGCAATTAGGTACGGCAATTTTCTAGAGACCGTTAAAGGTTTAAATAAGATAATAGTTGGTTCACGTAACTCAATCTTCACTCCGTTACCTGATGGATCAACAATTATCGTCTACAAAGAGGCATCTGCGCAGCATTATGAATTACGTTCTCCTGGGTGGAATGTTCGTGATGTAGCTCTATTACGAGCTGATCTGGAAAGCGTTCGATTAATTTTCTGTGGTTATGTTCCATCGGTTGATCTAGCTAGCAAAATTGATTCTGGCACGATTCAATATCATCATGCCAATGAGCGAGTAAATGTTAAAGTCTTTTCACCTGTTGACTCGAGCCTTTTACCTCCTCGGATCTTTAGCGAGATAAGAGCCGCACTCAAAGTCGGGCCTGTTTTGTTTATTTTGCCACGAAAAGGTTATGCAAATGCGATTCTATGTACGAACTGTAAAAACAAAGCAATGTGCTCTTGCGGGGCCGCCCTAAGTCTTAGTTCGAGAAATGCCGATCCTAACTGTCGCACGTGTGGTTCAGTTTCTATCAACTGGAAATGCGCATTCTGCCAACGTGATAAAAAATTTGTACTCTCAAGAGGCATTGAGTTGGCTTCTGAAGAAATATCACGCGCATTTCCAAATTTGCCAGTTTTCTTATCCTACGGAGATGTGATCAAAGATTCTGTTCAAGACAAACCGTCATTGGTACTAAGTACTCCAGGGGCGGCGCCAATAGCCGAAAACGGTTATGCAGCTGTGGCGATATTGGATGCGTTTTCTTATTTTGCCCACGATGATTTGCGCGCTAATGAACGTGCAGCGGAAATGTTTTTTGAAACTTCTGCATTAGTCAGGCCAAAAGGCGCCGTCTTGTTAGCACTAGATGATGCGCATCCAATTATTTCCTGCCTTGAACGTTGGAATCCGGTCGTTATTATTAAGCGAGAATTGACTTCTAGATCCGAAGTTAATTTCCCACCATTTCAAGCCAGTGCAGTTTTATCTGTTCCAACTGCGCAGGCCACATCCGTAGCTTCGGGAATTCAAAAGGCGATTTCTGATGGAAGAATCCCGGATTCAACCAGAGTTCTCGGTCCAACTAGAATCAATCATGAAATTAGTAAGATAACCTTTCTTGTTGACAATAATTCACGGTCGGCCTTTGTAGATTTCTTGCATGAACTACTACGCAAAAGAAGTATCGCCAATAAGTCGGGTCTCAGCGCGCGCATCGATCCATATTCCCTTTAAATCTCTTGGTAGAGTTAAGCCATGTCAATTCAAGAAATTAGGTTGTTTGGAGACCCAGTCTTGTTGACACCTGCCGCCGAAGTTATTGATTTTGATAAAGAGCTACGTAAATTAGTTGCAGACCTTACGGACACAATGCTGGATGCACCTGGAGCTGGATTAGCGGCCCCGCAGATTGGCGTCCCACTAAGAGTTTTTACTTGGAATGTCGATGACGTACTAGGGCACCTTATTAACCCAACTCTTACTCTCGGGCAAGAGTTACAGGATGGGGAAGAAGGTTGTTTATCTTTCCCTGAGCTCCGCTATGAAACTCCTCGGGCATTTAAGGCCGTAGCTAAAGGTTTTAATATGTTTGGTGAACCAGTAATTGTTGAGGGAACAGAGTTTTTGGCACGAGCACTTCAACATGAAACAGATCATCTTGACGGAATTCTCTTTATTGATCGCCTAACTCCCGAAGATCGCAAGCTGGCAATGAAGGAAATACGTGAGTCTGAATGGTTTAACCTACAAACAGATTCGGGAAATACACCGGTAATTAAGCAATCACCTCATTCACTTTTCGGACGGAACGTTTAATGCGCATAGGAGTTGCAGCTACTCCTGATGTCGCGCTCCCAACTCTTAATTGGTTGTTGCATTCTGAACATGAATTAGTGCGTGTGATTACACAACCAGATCGAAAGTCTGGCCGGGGTCTAGATTTAAAGCAGTCAGTAGTAGCTTTATGGGCAAAGGAAAACAAGATTGAAGTTGTTAAACCTTTGGATTTCGACGAAACTAAAACGGTAATCTCTGATTTAGACCTACTTATTACTATTGGCTATGGCGTAATTTTGCCTGAAGCTCTCCTTGATATACCAAAGTTTGGGTGCATCAATTTGCATTTTTCCTTGTTACCGAAATATCGCGGAGCTGCACCTGTCCAGCGTGCAATTGAAAGTGGTGAAACAAATAGTGGCGTAACGGTATTCAAACTCGACAAAGGGATGGATACTGGTCCGGTTTATTCACAGATTGCTATCGATATCGATTCGAACTGGCGAAGTTTCGAACTATTTTCAGAATTGAGCATCATCGGAGTTGAAGCGATAGAGCAAAGCCTTTCTTTGATTACCCAAGGTCATTTACCTAAGCCCCAAACAGGGCAACATTCTCATGCAGGGAAATTAACTAAGGAACAAGCTAGGCTGGATTGGAAAGCAGATCCAAAAACAATCATAAATAAAATTCGAGCTTTTTACCCCGCACCAATCTGCTGGACGATATTTCGAGGTAATAATTTAAAAATTACGAAAGTTGGTTCGTTCAGCAATTATTCGAAGTTAACACCGGGTCAGATTGGTTTATACGAAGGTGAATGCCTCATTGGAGTATCAGACGGAGCCATTGTAATCGAAAAAGTAATTCCCTTAGGAAAAAGAGAAATGTCAGCCGTTGAATTTGCTCGCGGCGCACGTTTTGGAGACGCGGAATTTTGTGGTTGAAGCCCGACGAAACTCATTTAAATCACCTAAGCCCGATGCAGCTCGTCTTCTAGCTTTTGATCTGCTTACAGAAGTAAATCGTAACGAGGGATATTCAAACCTTTTACTTCCGGCTGCACTCAACGCATCTTCCCTTGAAGAACGAGATCGTAATTTTGTGACCGAACTGCTTTATGGAACTTTGCGAATGCAGGGCAAGCATGACTATGTCTTATCTCAAATATCAGATCGCCCTTGGTCAGAAGTGGATCCAGGGATAGTTGATGTTGCCAGAATGGGTGTTCACCAAATCCATGAACTTCGTGTACCTGATCACGCAGCTGTAGCAGCAACTGTAGAAGTGGCGAGAAAAAGATTAGGAGAGTCCAAAGCAAGTTTCGTTAATGCGCTCTTGCGTTCTGTTACACGAAAAGAATACTCCGAATGGTTCGTTCAGCTAGAATTGGTTAAAGATAATGTTTCACGATTCTCAATCCTTTACTCACATCCTGAATGGATTGTTTCTGCTTACTTCGATCTTTTGAAAGATTGGGAAGCAGTCGAAAATGAACTGCGTACAAATAACATTCCAGCCCTTCCGACTTTGGTCTCGTGGCCCGGGTATTCAACACAACAAGAGCTAATTGATTTAGGGGCAGAACCAACTTTGTACTCCGAACTTGGTGCCAGAATGAAAGGCAATCCTGGCAACTTAGATTTGGTAAGGCATCGACTAGCAGGTGTACAGGATGAAGGTTCGCAGTTGGTAGCTACAGTTTTTGCTTCGGCGGCTGCTGGCACCAATTGGCTCGATCTATGTGCCGGACCAGGTGGTAAAGCTGCACTCTTATCTAGTGTTGCAAAATCGCGTAACATTAACTTTACAGCCAATGAATTTTCAAAACCTCGCGCTGACCTTGTCAAAAAAGTGGTTCACGGAGCGCGGGTGTGGTGTGGCGATGGACGAGAAATATTGAATCGCGGTGAGTTTTTTGATGCGATTTTGATTGATGCGCCATGTACAGGTCTTGGAGCACTTCGCCGGAGACCGGAAGTTCGTTGGCGTCGAACTTTGAATGATTTGCGAAATCTAACTTTATTACAGCGTGAACTGATTGAGGCTGCAATTACAACGCTTAATGATGAAGGCGTTCTTGGATATGCAACGTGTTCTCCACATCTGGCAGAAACATCTGTTCAGGTCCTAGATATTTTAAAGCGACATCCAGAATTGGAACACGTCGATGTTGCACCATATTTACCTGCTAACTTGCAAGATGCTAAGCGAGGTAAGTCGATGAGCTTATGGACACATAAACATGGCACAGATGCAATGTTTCTTGCGCTTTTTCGCAAGAAATCGTCTGTAACGGATTAAAATAGGGCCATGTCAGGCGATATCAGGATTACTCCAAGCATTCTCAATGCAGACCTTACACATCTTGATTCTGAAATAGCAAAAATTGCGTCGGTGTCAGATTTTATCCACTTAGATGTTATGGACAATATTTTTGTTCCAAATTTCACTTTCGATTTTGATAAAGCAAGTCAAATTATTGCAGCGTGCCCAATTGGTATCGATGCACATTTGATGGTTGCAAATGTTGACACCATTGCACCGTTATATGCCCAAGCCGGCAGTGCAAGTGTAACGATTCATGCCGAAGCAACCGAAGACATTGCAAGGACCTTGCGCGCAATTCGCAAAGCAGGTGCTCGATCAGGGTTGGCGATTAAACCGAATACATCTATAGATTCTTATGCATCCTTTGCTGATGATGTAGATATGTTCCTCATCATGACAGTAGAGCCGGGTTTTGGTGGTCAAAGTTTTATGACTGAGATGATGAGTAAAGTTGCTGCAACTAAAAAGATCATCGGGGACAGGCCAATCTGGTTACAGGTAGATGGTGGGATATCACTTGAAACTATTGAATTAGCTGTCAAAGCCGGCGCCGATACATTTGTTGCAGGAAGCGCGGTATTTCGCGCTTCAGACCCGGCAGCAATGGTCGTTTCGTTGCGCGAACTTGCAACGCGTGTGGCAAACTAGCGCCACGTTGTTCCGGGGGTCGGTGTAAATCCGAACCGGCGGTAAAGTCCGCGACCCGATCA
>CAINSH010000014.1 GCA_903852955.1 uncultured Actinomycetes bacterium
ATCCATAGACTGACCGTCACAAACGCTAAGAAAGTGCGAGTGGATGTCGGTGGTCCAATTGTTGGTGGCGCTCGAATCTCAACAAAATTGAAGGCTGGCTTACCATCTGGAAGGTATCTAGTTTCTTACAGGATTGTTTCGGAGGACGGTCATCCTGTGTCGGGTAGCTACTCATTTACATATAAACCCAAGTGAGTATTAACAAGCCTCCGGCTTATAGAGTGAGCCTTCTCTAGCCTAATGTTGCATTAATACTACATAGCATATATGCTATTTCCTATGAGTCGCAATCCTGAAGAGCCGGTATATAACCGCATCGAAGAAGCACGTGCCGCCTTAGGGCTATCTAGACAGGATCTTGCTGATAAAGCTGGCGTGCACTACCAAACCATTGGTTACTTAGAGCGTGAAGAATATAGCCCCTCACTTGTTCTGGCAATCCGTATAGCTAAGTCACTAAATCAAGAAGTATCAGATCTGTTTTCACTCTCCCCATTCAAGAAAGGAAAGTAAGGATGTCGAAGAAGAACAAGTTTTATTGGTTTGAGGGCGTTACTGAAAAAGGAGTGAAATCTTTACTAACCGACGAGAATTCAAAATACGGCTGGCTTCGACCTCAGCGAAATCGCAGAGTTCTAGTTGCCCTGATGGTCATGGGCCTAATTGCAGTGGCAATGGGTAGTTACTGGCCAACTTTGAAAACCAATATGAACTTAACTGATGGTACTTCAGTAGTTATCTATAGCGTGACAGCGATATTTGTAATCTTTGCTGTTCTTGGTGGCTACTCGCTCTTGCGTATCAGCGTGAGGTCTATTGCAGATGCACCAGATGAGCTACTAGATGAGCGCCAAATAAAGGTTCGCAATACTTCGATTCGATTTGCCTACTATGCAATGGGCTATGTAGTCCTAGGACTTTTATCGTTAATGTTTTTCGGTCCAGAATTAAAGATGTTTCAACCAGAAGGTAATGATGGAAGCTATCTAATGATTGCCACCTTGTTTGCTTATGCCTCAATGCCTTCCATGGTTATGGCTTGGCGGGAACGGGATATCTGATCCGGCTAGTAGGGCGGCTCTTCTTTATTTTCCCAAACAAATAACTTAAGATTTGAGAATGACAATCGCTTTAGATCGACTCTTGCGCCACATGGCTTGGGCAAATCAAAAAACTTTGGCCCACCTACAAACAATTCCAGAGGATGGCCTTAAAGCATTTGCTACAAATCCTGAGTGGTTTGTTGCAGAAATTATCCACCACATAGTTGATTCTGCCGATCACTATGCATTTCGCATTAGTGGGATTCCTGCGTTGACCAATCCAGGTGAGCCTTGCATCGATGATGTAAAACAAATCTCAGATTTATCGCGGTTAAAAGAACAAGCTGCAAACGTGGATAGCGCTCTGCTTGAGTGTGTGAAATTAGATGACATTCAAATCGAATATGAAAATTACGAAGGCAAAATGGTGAAAAGGTGGCGATCCACAATTCTTTCGCAGGCTATCCATCACGCCACTGAGCATCGGGCTCAGATTGCTTCAGCCCTAGAAGCTAAGGGATTCAAGCCGGTAGACCTTGATGAACTAGATCTATGGGCTTTTGAGATTGAAACCGAATCTAAGTAAATAGCGGCCTAGGCGAATATCCCGACTCTCGAAATTCTTCATCTACCTCTACAATCGCGGGATGTACGAAATCGCATTAAGCGTTAACGCTTGTGTAGGCAGCAATACACGCGCCGATGTTGCATGGTTGGTTTCTTCAACTGAATCAATTGTTCCTATGAGCTTTGATGCAATTGCAATCACCCCTGGTGGCGGCAAAATTGGAAATCTTGTTAATTCGGCTTTTGATGGCCCGCTCATCGAACAAGCAACTCGCAAACTTCCAGCAGGTCGCATAATTACCCGAGTTGTAACCGATTTTGAATCAGTAATGTCTAATTTACCTGCAGGGACGACTTTAAAATTTGCTGTTTTACCATCTGATGCAATTGAAAATGGAATCTGGCAATCATTTTTAGATCGAGAATCAATTGCAATTGTCTGTCATCTCAATGGCGATGAAATTGTTAGGTCTGAATACTTTACTTCAGTCACAATAATTGCCGCAGACCCAGAGATTGCAGAAGAATTTAGCAAGAATAAATCTATGACCTTAGATCTAGGCGATCGCATTGTGACTATTTATCATCCAGTTACAAAGTTAGTAATCGCAGGAGCCGGACCAATTGCTGATGCACTTGAAAAGGCTGCACGTGGTCTGGGATGGAATGTTTCAGTCGATCCTCGTCCTTCAATATTTTCAGGACTCACTGCAACTTTGTCACCAATGGATTGTGCAGTAATTATGGGACACGAAGTGGAGAGTTCAAGTAACTGTCTTAAATACGCACTTGAAAGCAAGGCTGGATATATCGGCGCACTGGGCTCGAAAAAAATGCAAGAAAATCGTGAAGATTGGCTCAATTATCGTGACATTACAGATATTTCACGGGTGCATGGGCCTGCTGGTTTTGATATCGGCGCGACTACTCCTGATGAAATAGCAATCTCAATCTTGGCCGAAGCCATTGCAACCTTGAAGGGCGTTTAAATCCATAATGAATATGTATCACACCGTTTCAGATCGCCTAGAAATGAATATTATGTGGATAGTCATGAGCGTGATGTTTGTATTTGATATAGCAATGATTTATTACCATGTAATCATGCATGAGCGAGTAAAAAATCTCGAAGCGCAGTTAAAGAACAAGGACTAAAACTCGTGCGCGAAGGTTCGTGGGATCAGGCTTGTGCACTTGCGTCGCAGAGTTTTATGCCTCTGCATTCGCAAACAGTCTCGCTTGCGGATTCAATAGATAGGTATCTTTCCCAGGACGTTCTATCACTTTGTGATTTACCGGCTTTTGAAACATCTGCAATGGATGGTTGGGCCGTTTCGGGTGATGGTCCATGGAAACTTATCGGTGAGGTGGCTACAGGTAAGACTTCTGCAGAAGTACTTCACTACGGACAATGTCTAGCTATTGCTACTGGCGGTGTAATCCCAGCTGGAACAACTTCTGTCATTCCGTGGGAGAGCGCTGTAGAAAAAGATGGTCAGGTTTCTGGAGAAATTGACCTTGGAGCAAATATTCGGCCCGCAGGCATGGAGAGCAAGAAAGATGATGTACTGGCAAAAGCTGGAACGCGAGTTTCCCCACCTATGGCCGGACTTTTTGCCGCAGCAGGACATGACGCCATCAATGTCATCGCCCAACCTCGTGTAGCAATATTTTTCTTAGGCGATGAACTTATTCACTCTGGAATCCCAGTAGGCGGTGCGATTCGTGATGCACTTGGACCTCAATTACCAGCAGTTCTAAGGAAAATGGGCTGCACAATTTCTTCGTTTCAATTTGTCAAAGATGATCTCTCTGTTCTTAATTCTGAAATTGCAAAAACGTTGGACTCTGTTGACCTGGTTATCACTACAGGTGGCACTGCCGATGGACCAAGAGATTTCGTTAAACCGGCGCTTAAGAATCTGGATGCGGAAATGATTATTGATTGCGTCAAAGTGCGCCCTGGCTATCATGTTCTTCTTGCTCGTGTTTCACATCAGGCACGAGAAATCGCGTTTCTTGCACTTCCCGGAAATCCACAGTCCGCACTTGCCGCCCTCTATTCATTTGGAAATCCACTTATTAAATCTTTTCTCGGGGCTTCACAAGATCAGTTGGCAGAAGTTGAAATTACTACCGCGCTTACAACACCTGAAGGATTCTCGCGTTTAGTACCAGGCACTATCAACGCAAAAGAATTCACACCTACTGCTTATTTAGGTTCAGCTATGTTGCGTGGTGTTGCACATGCTCAAGGTTTTGCATTGATTAGTCCGGGTGTAAATCAAGCAGGTTCGACCGCGCATTGGATTGCATTTAACTAATAACTGGCGCCGGTTCATCTTCGCTGGCAAGGGATGATTTGTGAATTGCTTGATTACCCTTTGTAAGTGGCTGATTTGTCCCACCCACTTGATTCGAGATAATTTCAGCGGCAATTGAAATTGCAGTCTCTTCTGGTGTTCGCCCACCAAGATCTAAACCAATCGGAGATTTGAGCTTTGCAAGTTCTGCATCAGTCATTCCAATTTCTTTAAGTCGCAAGAGTCGGTCTTCATGGGTTCGCCTGCTACCCATGGCACCCACATACCCCGCGTTTGTGCGAAGTGCGATTTCTAGCACGGGCACATCAAATTTAGGATCGTGAGTAAGCACGCAAATTACGGTGCTCTCATCAACTTCAATCGTTGGCAGAAAGCGGTGAGGCCAATCAATAATGACTTCATCTGCATCTGGGAAACGGCGCTTAGTGGCAAAGAGTGCCCGAGCGTCGCAAACTATGACGTAATAGCCCATAAATTTACCGATACGGGCAACTGCAGCAGCAAAATCAATAGCTCCGAAAATAATCATTCGAGGAGCTGGTGCGAATGATTCGACGAATACGGAAACATCATCCATCCGGTTTTCACCATGTGGGCCAAGCTTTAATACCTTGGTAGTTCCGTGCATCAATAGCGCACGGGCACCTTCAATTGCAGCATGGTCTAACTCTGAGTTGCCAAGGCTGCCTTTTGCCGCATTTTTTGTAAGAACAATTCGCGCACCGATGCCAGATTCTGCATGCACAAGAGTTGCAACACCAACTGCCTCTTTATCTTCAATCTTTGCTGCAATGTCAGCAAAGTCAGAGAATGTATTTTGATCTACATATTGAATATATAGCTCGATGGTTCCGCCACAAGTAAGTCCAACTGCGAAGGCATTGTCATCGCTAACGCCATATGTAACCGTTTGCGAAACCTTAGTTTTAAGAACTTCCAAAGAAACTTCATGGATTGCGCCTTCAACACAACCACCTGAAACGCTTCCGATAACTTCGCCCGACTCTAGAACTGCCATTGCTGCGCCGACAGGACGAGGCGCAGAACTCCAAGTGCGAGTCACTGTGGCGAGTGCAAAAGGTTTATTTGAGTTAAAAGAAGGCAAAACCTCTTGAATGATTTCGCGCATGACGTAAAGTATAGCGATGCAAGTTGGAATTATCTTGGCGGCCGGATCTGGTTCACGCATGGGCGCACCAAAGGCAACCCTAGAAATTGACGGCGAACGTTTAATCGACAGAGCCGTATCGCTCTTTCATGGCGCAGGCATTAAAGATGTATGTGTAGTTCTTGGTGCATGGCAAGGATTAGTTCCAGATGCCGAAGTACTGATTAATCCTGATTGGGAAACCGGAATGGGTAGTTCACTTCGAGTGGGACTTGATTATGTGGAAAAGCGTTCAGAGTTCACCGAAGCAATCATTACTTTGGTAGATCTGCCTGGGCTGACATCTGCGGCAATTCGCGCCGTTGCCGATTCTGCCCATGAGATTGTCATGGCAACTTTTAATTCAAAGCCAGGACACCCAGTTAAATTCGCCCGAAAATATTGGAAAGAGATTGCCCAAAGCGCCGATGGGGATGCAGGCGCCCGTAACTTTCTCAAAGGGCGAGACGATGTCACTAAAATTGCCCTCGAAAATCTTGCTATTGGAAAAGATATCGATACCCCCGAAGATTTGGCCGGGTATTTAGGTCAAATTTAGCTGGAATATTGAGGGTATAGCGGAGCTATAGCAGTTCAAACCGCCGTGGGTTTTAAATGCAAATCCCTTGCTGGTGCAAGGTTCGGGTGTTAAATTTCTCACCACTGCCGAGGAAGAGGAAGATCCATGTCTGTTGAATCAACTGGAAGCGAACGTGGAACTCCACGTTTATTTGCACTCATCGAGAACTCACCAAAGACTGGTGACAGTCCAACTATTTGGGCTTGGCCACAAATTACAGAATTTTTAAAAGTTGCTAGTCAACCAGTGCAAGGTCCATGGCCTGCGCATCAAGAAGCACGACCAAATCCAGATGCAGATTCAATGCCAGTTGCAGTAAAAGACAATAAGAGCAAGTAACCGAAAACTCACTCAGGAGAAATAAAATATGTATCCATCACGTTTTAAATATGAATCTCCGAAAACTCTTGAAGAGGCGATCAAGCTTCTCGACGCTGGCAAAGGTGAAGCAAAAGTGCTTGCAGGTGGACAAAGCCTTGTCCCGATGCTCAAACTTCGATTTGCTTTCCCAGATCAGATAGTTGATATCAATAACATTCCTGGACTTGATTACATTCGCTTCGATGCAGATGGATCACTTCACATCGGTGCACTTGTTCGTCACGAACATTTAGAAAAATCAGTTGAAATTTCAAAACGTCAACCAACTATTGCCGCAGCTGCGCCACTTGTTGCTGACCCAATTGTTCGCACCCGCGGAACTTTCGTAGGTTCTGTTTGTCACGCGGATCCGCAAGGAGACTGGGCGGCAACAATGATTGCGCTTAATGGTCATCTTGTTGTGCAAGGTCCAAAGGGCAAGCGCAATATTGCCATGAAGGATTTCGTACTTGGACCTTATGCGACAACGCTTAACTACAACGAGATTGCAATCGAAGCAGTTATTCCAGCCCCTAAGGGAGTTGCACGTGGTGGCTACCTCAAGCTCGAACGTCGCGTTGGTGACTTCGCCACTGCATCTGTAGCTGTTGCACTCGATATGAACGGTGACACAGTGCTCGGTGCAGGGTTTGCACTTGCAGGTGTTGGCGGAAAAACAATCGATGCAAACGATGCAGCATCAGCGTTAGTAGGTCAGAAGTTAACTGAAGCAACAATCGCCAAAGCTGCAGCGCTAGTTGCAGCAAAGGCTGAGCCTCGTACAGACCATCGTGGTTCTGCAGAATACAAACGCCACATCGTTGAAACTTTTGTTAAGAGAATCCTTACCGCAAACTCCACACAGAAAGTAGCCTAAAAAATGTCGAGCCTTTACGAAGAAATCCAAGCTGCACCATCAAGTGATATTCCGGTTCGTCGCGTTACAGTAAATGTGAACGGAGAAGATCGCACTGCAGATGTTGAACCACGACTTTTGCTTGCACACTTGCTACGACAAGCATTTAAACTAACTGGAACTCACACTGGTTGCGATACAACTAACTGTGGTGCTTGCACAATCCTTTTTGATGGCCGTCCAATTAAGAGTTGCACGATGCTTGCGGTTCAGGCAGATGGTCACAAAGTTCAAACTGTTGAAGGCCTTGCATCTGCAAGCGAACTTCATCCGCTACAAGAAGGCTTCAAGCAAGAGCATGCTCTTCAATGTGGTTTCTGTACTCCAGGAATGATGATGGCAGCGAAGGCCCTTCTAGAAGAGAATCTGAATCCAACTGAAGATGAAGTTCGTTGGGCGCTATCTGGAAATCTTTGCCGTTGTACCGGTTACCAAAATATTGTTAAGGCAGTTCTCTGGGCTGCTGAAAAAATGCGCGCGGAACTTAACTAGGTCGGGGAGCGGAGAGTTATGAAACTAGACGAAGTCAAAATTGGTGGAATGGGCGCAAGCCGTCGCCGAGTTGAAGATAACCGTTTTATCCGTGGCAAAGGTAACTATGTAGACGATGTTGTTCTTCCAGGAATGCTTCACATGGAGATCTTGCGTAGCCCACTAGCTCATGCACGTATTAAGTCAATTGATACAAGCGCAGCATGGGATATGCCAGGAGTTCGACTTGTTCTTACCGGCGAGATGCTTGCAGCTCGTAACCTTGCATGGATGCCAACACTTTCTTATGACACTCAAGCAGTTCTTGCTACAGACAAGGTGCGCTTTCAGGGCCAAGAAGTTTGTGCAGTTATTGCAGATGATCCATACATCGCAAAAGATGCGTGTGGAAAAATCGTTGTGGAGTACGAAGTATTGCCTCCAATTGTTAACCCAGTCCAGGCAGCAGCTGCCGACGCAGTTCAGATCCGCGACGATAAGGCTGGCCAAGTTGGAAATAAAGTATTCGACTGGGAAATTGGCGATAAATCCCGAACCGATAAAGCATTTGAAGATGCAGATGTAGTTTCAAAAATCGAACTTCACTATCCACGTACACATCCATCACCAATGGAAACATGTGGATCTATTGCAGATTACGATCGCGCAACAGGCAAACTAACTGTCTACATGACTTCACAAGCACCACACATTGTGCGTGCAGCTGTTGCGATGGTGGCTGAACTTCCTGAGCAAAACATTCGTATCATCACACCAGATATTGGTGGCGGATTTGGTAATAAGGTGCCAATTTATCCAGGATATGTAATTGCAATTCTTGGTTCAATTTTGACTGAAAAGCCGGTCAAGTGGATTGAAGACAAGACCGGCAACTTAACTTCTACTGGTTTTGGTCGCGATGTGTACCTTAAGGGCGAGATGGCGATGCGCAAGGATGGAAAAATCCTTGGTGTCCGCATGAACACAATCTCAGATCACGGTGCATTCTTCGCAGATGCTCAACCAAGTAAGTTCAAAATTGGTCTGATGCACTCTGCATTTGCTGCATATGACATTCCAACAGCACATATGTTTGCAACTGGTTACTACACAAATAAAGCACCTGGTGGAGTTGCATACCGTTGTTCATTCCGTGTTACTGAAGCCATGTTCTTCCAAGAGCGTATGGTTCAGGCAGCAGCAGATGATCTTGGTATGGATCAAGCAGAGTTTCGCCGTATTAACTTCGTTAAGGATGAACAACATCCTCACCGCACAGCATTTGGTTTCTTAACTGACTCAGGTCAGTACGAGAAGTGCCTTGATATCGGATTAGAAGCAATTGGCTACAAGAATTTTGCTGCCGAAAAGGCTGAAGCGGCAAAGCGCGGACGTCTTCTTGGTATCGGAATTTCAACGATGACTGAACCTTTGGGCGCTGGAAACAGCCGTGAGTACGACATTTTGGGTATCAAGATGTTTGACTCTGCCGAACTTCGCATCCATATGTCAGGTAAAGCTCTTTTGCGTACTGGTTCTCGCGGACAAGGTACTGGGCACGAGACAACATGGGCACAGATTGTCGCTCACGAACTCGGAATTCCTGCTGATGACATTCTTGTTGAAGAAGGAGATACAGATACTGCGCCATTTGGTATGGGTACCTATGCATCTCGTTCTACACCAGTAGCTGGTGCAGCGATTGCAATGGTTGCTCGTAAAGTTCGCGCGAAAGCTCGAAAGCTAGCCGCCCACCTTCTTGAAGTTTCTGAAGAAGATATTGAGTGGGAGTTAGGTCGCTTCTATGTTCGTGGAAATCAAGAACGTGGCGTGACAATTCAAGATTGCGCGATGGCTGCATACAGCAATATGCCAGATGGCATGGAGCCAGGTCTGGAAAATGTCGCTTACTACGATCCTCCCAACCTAACTTGGCCGTTTGCTTGCTACATCGCCAAAATTGAAATTGATCCAGAGACAGGTGTTTGGGATGTATTGCAGTTCGTTGCAGTCGATGACTGTGGTGTTCGTATCAACCCAATGATCGTTGAAGGACAGATCATGGGTGGTCTCACCGAAGCGTATGCAATGGCGAACATGCAGTATCAAACCTACGATGAAGAAGGAAACATCATCGGCGGTAACTACATGGACTTCTTGCTTCCAACTGCATGGGAAACTCCAGGGTTTGAGCTGTACGAAGTAGTTACACCTTGCCCACACCATCCAATTGGTGCAAAGGGCGTGGGTGAATGTGCAACTGTTGGTGGACCAGCAGCGTTTGTTAACGCTGTCATGGATGCTCTTAAAGATAAGGGTGTTCGTAACATCGATATGCCGTTAATGCCTAACCGTGTTTACGAAGCACTAACTACAGGTAAAGATGTTTACGGTATGCCTCCAGTACGGAGCGGCAACTAAGTACATGTCATTTAATCCAGTGGAAGGCATGGGCGTTATGGAACGCGCAGTCGAACTCACAAATAGCGGTGAATCATTTGTGATGGCGACTGTCGTGTGGCGCCAAGGCCCTTCTTCAGGACAAAGCGGATCACGAGCAATCATTACTTCTGATGGAAAACTTCACGGATGGATTGGCGGAGCATGTGCCGAGCCAGTTCTTATCCGTGAAGCTAAAAAAGTAATGGATTCAGGAAAAGCACAGTTAATTTGGCTGGGTCAAGAAGTTGACTTCAAAGGAATGCATGTTCCTGATGGCGTCATTACTGTTCCAATGGCGTGCCAAAGCGAGGGAGCTCTTCAAATTTATGTTGAGCCAGTTCAATCTTCACCGCAGGTGATGATTGTGGGGCGCTCGCCAATGGCCGTAACTCTCAAGCAATTAATCGATGTCCTTAATTGGCGTGTGCAGATAGTTGATTTTGCCGATTTCACTAAGAGCATGGTCAATTCATCAACTGTTGTCATCGTTGCAACGCAGGGTCATGGTGATGAAGAAGCAACCGAGATTGCACTACCTGCCGCGCCTGCATATCTTGGCGTCGTGGCATCACGCAAACGTGGAGCTGCAGTGCTTTCATATCTAGAAGATCGTGGTTTTTCTAAAACTCAGATTGATACGGTTAATCTGCCAGCAGGTTTAGATCTTGGACACACAACTCACCGTGAAATGGCAGTGTCAATTCTGGCGCAGTTAGTTCAACTTCGTGCCGCTGGATCTTTGACACAGAAAGCAACACCACATTTGCTTCAGATGGTTCAAGCAACAGAAGTAATCGACTTGGTCTGTGGAATGACAGTAACTGCTGAAAAATCTAATCGTCCCTTTGAATTTGAAGGAACGGTTTATTACTTCTGTGCGCCAGGGTGTCGTACAGCGTTTGAAAAAGATCCAACCTCATTTATCAACCAGGAGGCAAAATGCTAATCTCGCAGACGATAGTCGTTGATCAACCGATCGATGATGTATGGAAATTCTTTGATGATATTCCACAACTAGCAGCATGTATTCCTGGTGCTGATCTCACCGACAAACTTGGAACAGACCACTACGGTGGAGATGTAATCATCTCTGCAGGTCCAGTTAAACTTGAATTTGCGGGACAGGCAAAAGTAGCCAACCGCGATAATGCGAAGAAGACTATTACTCTGGATGCATCTGGCTCAGATAAGAAAGGCCGCGGAGAAGCGCAAGCAATTCTCGTTGCAGCACTCAACCCAGTTGCTGGCGGAACTTCAGTCAAAATTTCACTTGATCTCACCGTTTCCGGTGCCGCTGCTCAATTCGGACGAGGCCTTATCGCCGATGTAACAGCAGTTTTGGTTAACCAGACAGCCGGCAGCATGCAAGCACGTATGAAGGCAATCGAGATGGGTCTTGACCCAAATACTGTCGGTGGTCCAAAAGCTGCAAGCGGTGTTGCAATTGCAATGACAGTTGTAAAGAAGTCAGCGACAAGAATTTTTGCGCGCTTCTTCCTTCCATATCAACCAGTAGCACGTCGATAACGAGAAAGGAAAACTAATGAGTCTTTGGGGAATCGGTAATCTGGTTCTGTTAGTTGTCATCGTTCCAGTTCTCGTCGCTCTGCTAAATGCAGTCCTCGGGCCGCTAGAGCGCATTCGCGGAGCAGCAGATGATGCACTCGGTGGAGGAGTCGCTTTGATCGGCGAACTTAACACCACACCAGATTTACTAGCTAAAACAGATAACGTAATTAAGGAAGTGGCTAACGGAGCAGTTCGTTACGCCGGTCCAGTTTCTAAGTTGCTGGGATAGGGGAGTCAGATGCCACAACAAGCAGTATTTACTTTAATTTTAGCCACACTCATTATTGCTGCCGCAGCACTTGGGTTAACTCGCGTGATTCTTCATCTGCGCTCAGTTGCTAAATCACTGGCTGCACTCGAAGGCGGAGTAGCGGTAATCGTTGCAAAGACTGCAACAGTTCCAACAGTTGTCTCATCAGTAAACGCCAGCCTCAAGCCAGTGCGTGACTTCGCGGAATCGATCTAGGGGAGCGATCATGGACTTTACTAATCACACCGGTTGGCTCATCGGCTACGTCATTGCAACAGTTGTTGTACTTGTCGTTGTTGCCCTTGTAGTTCCAATCTTGCTACTTGCTCACAAAATTGGTGGACAAGCACAGCGCATCAATGCAGGACTTGAAAGCGCAGTTGTTAATACAGCTGGTCTTAAGGGATTAAAGGTCACAATTGCATCGGCTACTGCGATTGTTGCTGGTCTTAACCGTGGCCGTACGAAGTTGGGAGGCTAAGGCGATGGATTCAAATACTCACTCACTCTGGGTACTAGCAAATATCTTGGGTGCAGTTGTAGTCGTAGCAGTTGCTGCGCTTCTGACAATCTTGGTATTGCTAGTTCGAGTTATTGATAAGCGAGTTGCACAGATTCGCGAAACTCTTACAGCTGCAAAAGCTAACACCGCAAACACGGAGTTGATCAATCAGACAGCTGCTGCAGTTGATGCAGTCTTGGCTGAAGGTCTAGAACACCATTTATTCCTCGGTCGTGTATTGGAAAAGGTGCGCTCATGAGTACTCTTCAACTCTTCTCAGTTATAGATATCGCAGCTCTTATTGCAGGTCTTGCAATCTATCTATTTATCGTTGGACGCCAATTAGCTGCAGTAGCAGTAAAACTTGAAGAAGCGGCCGACCTTGTTTGGGAGATCAAGCGCGATGCTGACGCAATCGAGCCAGGTCTTGGGCGCATTAATAGAACTGGCGGCGTAGTCGCGGGTGCTCTTCCACTTTTGTATGGCTTTGCAGAAGCAATTGTTGTTGGTGCAACTTATGTAGCAGAACCAGCAAATGCTGAACCTAAGCCAAATTTCCCAGCAATGGGAACAAGGCGCTCGCGTCTATTTGATGGTGTTGGCGTAAAGATCGATTAGTTTTTACTGAGCGCGATTATTTGGATCGCGACCAGTGGTCAATGGGTCGGTGAATGCATTCGAGTATTCACCGATCCATTCATCTTTCCAGGCTTGATCGTATTTCTCGAGATTGCAACTTGGTTCATAAACCGCCATCAATTCATGTGCAATCATTTCGCGGTGACGCTCGGTGCCACCTGGAATATCAAACCAACAAATCTGTAAATTAAATTTATTACCAGATCGCGCAACCCACAATGCAGAACGAGGATGCTTCAACGGAAAACCTTCAGCACTTAAATCGGGGCTGTGGCCTACATAGATGATTGAAAACTCTTGTGGCTTATTTTCAGGATCATTAAGACACATCACCGCATATACGGCCGCCACTTTGGGGGCAGTCCAGCCAGCAAGGGCGCGTGGACCTTCGAAGGGATAACCAGCAAGTGAGCCGAGGCGAATCATTACTCGATTCCGTCTTCCCAGTCATCATCTTCAGACATTGTCTCTGCCTTTATGATTTCAAATAGTGGAAGTTTTGCAGTTCTAACCGCCTCATTGAAAATCACGAGAGCTGCATCGACAGCGATATCAGAGCTTGGTGCTTCAACAATAATTTGCGCGCCGTAACCATTTGTGCCGGCACCTGATGCAAATCCGCTATGAACCGCAACAGCGTCGGCAAGCTCGACCACTTCTTCGAGAGTAATTTCACGATCGCCTTCGGCAAAGATTGAAACGCTGAACTTCATAATCGTGATCCTTATCTAATTGATACGAGTTTGCGGCTGAATTCTTCCAGACTCTTAAGGTTATGTCCTGACACAATTTCATCAATAAATGGCTCTGCAATGATCATTCCCATTGATGTGGGCACATATCTGTCTGTGTCACCTCTGTGAGGGTTCATCCAAACAACTCTATGGGCAATGCGCGATAGCGCTTCCATAGATTTTGCCAAAGTTTCTGGATCGCCTCTATCGAGTCCATCTGAGCAGATAACAACTATTGAACCGCGACCTACGCGACCACGACCCCATTTTTTTAAGAATGTGTTAACGGCATCGCCAATGCGAGTTCCACCTTCCCAATCCATTGCTTCAGCGCCAGCTAGCTCCATTGCTTGATCAGGATTTCGCCGCGAGAGCGAACGAGTTACACGTGTAAGTCGAGTTCCAAAGCAGAAGACTTCCACTTTTTGATTTGCACTTCGCGCAGAGTATGCAAGTTGTAATAAATTTCTGGAGTAGTCAGCCATAGATCCTGAAATATCAAGGATAAAAACTATTGGGCGCAACTTCTCTTTTTTCTTCGTATAGAAAATCTCTCGATTCTCACCCAGTGCACGCATGTTCTCGCGAACAATCTTTCGCATATTCAATTTCTTACCTTTGCGTGTTGCAACTAAACGTCTAGTTTTGCGAATGGGTGGATTAAGTCGGATGTTGGACATCATCTTGCGAAGTGCTGCCAGCTCTTTTGGGGTGCACTCGTTGAAGGCTTTATTTCGAAAAATTTCATGGCTTGCTGCCATAAATCCCATTTTGGTGTCATCGTTGGAATCGCCCTGTTCAGTTCTTTCATTTTCAGGGATTTCGATTGTGGATGTTGTGCTTACTTGCGCACGAAACTTCTTCTTAGCTTCGCTAACTTCATCATCCCAATTGTCAAAGAAGAATCTCTGAAAGATTTCGTTGTAGACCGGGATATTTTCCTTGCGGCGCACTAAACAAGTTCTACCGCCCCAGTAGACATCCATGACATTAGTTGCATCTAAGACTGATACTGCATTGCAAAAGGTAATAACGTCATCAGAACCGATGAGCATCCCATGCAATCGAAGTTCTTGAGCAAATTCAACAAAGAGTTCGTCAAAACCCTCAGAGAGAGGCATCAGAGACAATTTCTGCAAGGTTGCCAGAAACATATTCGAGATCGTCGCGACCCTTAATAACTGCGCCTAATGTTTCGGCTGCATTTACTTCGGTGAGATTATTTGCACCGATTGCTCCAAGAGATTGAACCCAATCGATAGTTTCGGCAACTCCAGGAGATTTTTCAAGATCCATCGCACGGAGTTTATTTACGCTACCGACTACTTTCGAAGCTAATTGCTCTGAGACACCTGGGACTCGAGATTTAACAATTTCAATCTCTTGCTCTGTTTCAGGGAAGCCAATCCAGTTGTAGAGACAGCGGCGCTTAAGTGCATCATGTAATTCACGAGTACGGTTTGAAGTTAAAATTACTATTGGACGAGAAGTTGCAGCGATTGTGCCGATTTCTGGAATTGTTATTTGGAAATCGGAGAGAAGTTCAAGAAGAAATGCTTCAAATTCGTCATCTGCGCGATCAACTTCATCAATGAGCAATACGCATTGGTCGCCCGCTTTTATAGCCTGAAGCAGCGGACGTTCGATAAGAAATTTAGACCCAAAGAGATCATCGACGGATTTATCAGAAACTTCGTTGCCAGACATTGCGCGGATTTGAAGCATCTGGCGCGCATAATCCCATTCATACAAGGCTTGATTGGTATCGATACCTTCGTAACATTGCAAACGAATTAAAGAGCGTCCCAGAAGTTGCGAAATACTTTTTGCCAGTTCGGTCTTTCCAACACCGACTTCACCCTCAAGGAGAATCGGGCGACCAAGTTTCATGGAAATCAGGAGAGATGTTGCGAGTCCGCGGTTAGCGACATAACCGATAGAGCGAAGCTCTGATATTAATTCGTCAACGGTCAGTGAATCGAAAGATGAAATCATAAATTAAAGCTCTAACCGTTGAGTTATTTGATCTTGTTTTCAGCGACTAATTCGCCGATAGATGCGGCGCCGAGTTTGCCATCGCGAATAAGAGTCTCACGCCAAGCTACTGCAAGAGTCTTTCCTTCTTCTTGGATAAATCCTTCGAAGGTAACTTCTTTCATATTGCGACAAGCCTTATTTGGGTTGCATTCTTCATCAAGCTCTTCCATCGTTTCGCCCTGGGCTTGCCAGATTGAACTAAGTGCTTGACGTGCTAGATCGCTCTCAACTGACATGGCGGCCCTCCCCGTTAAATGTGAGCTGAAGCATATCAGTCACCAAAATTGGTGCTACTTGAACGGGCATCCGATTAAGATTGGCCCATGACCGAGAAACTGACGCACATCAACGACCATGGTGAAGCTCACATGGTAGATGTCTCAGATCGCGCAGAAACTACTCGTACTGCAACGGCTTCGGGGAAGGTATTGCTCACCAAGGAAGTTCTTGCGCTAATTGCATCAGGGTCAACTCCTAAAGGCGACGTCCTTGCGACGGCGCGAATTGCAGGAATTATGGGCGCTAAAAAGACTTCAGAATTAATTCCGCTGTGCCATCCCATCGCGATTTCCAGCGTTAATGTTGAAATCAAGGTTGTTGAAGACGGAGTTTCTATAATCTCGACAGTAAAGATTGCAGACCGAACTGGGGTTGAGATGGAAGCCCTCACCGCAGTATCGATCGCCGCATTGACAATTATTGATATGGTCAAAGCACTTGATCCGGGTGCAACAATAATTAACGTTCGAGTTGAAGAAAAAGATGGCGGTAGAAACGGTCATTGGAAACGTACATGAAACGCGCGGTAATCATCACCGCCAGTAATCGTGCATTTAACGGTGTCTATGAAGATCGTTCAGGCCAAATTCTTTTGCAAGGGTTGGTAGAGCTTGGATATGACATTAATGAAGTTAAAATTCTTCCAGATGATCAAGCAAAGATTTCAGAGGCGATTGAATTGTCAATCAAAGATGAAATCGATCTCATTGTCACCACTGGTGGCACAGGCGTTTCACCATTTGATGTCACACCAGAGGCCACCGCTCCGCTGGTAGAAAAAACTATGCCTGGCATTCTTGAAGCTCTACGTGCATATTCTCGCGACAAGGTTGCGACCACCGATCTTTCTCGCGGAGTAGCTGGAGTGACTAAGAAATCTCTGATCATTAATCTTCCTGGTTCACCAGGCGGAGCTAAAGATGGTCTTGTCATTATTGAAAGACTTGCATCCCACATCCACGATCAATTGGCCGGACATGATCACAGCCCTAGTAACTGATCAGCCGATTTCAATACAGCGCCTTTCGGAATCTGTTAAGACCGAGCAGGCTGGTGCTGTCGCAAGTTTTTGTGGTGATGTCCGAAATAATGACGCCGACAAGGTTGTTGCCTCACTTACCTATGAAATCCATCCTTCGGCTCAAAAAACCATAGAGGAAATCACACAGCGCATAGCGGCCAAGCATGATGTTTTGGGAGTGGCCGTGGCGCATCGATATGGCCCAATACCGATTGGCGAGACCGCTTTCGCGGTTGTAGTGTCGGCAGTTCATCGCGGCCCAGCTTTTGCTGCATGCGAACAAATAGTCACGGTAGTCAAAGCCGAGCTTCCGATTTGGAAGTTTCAAACCTTTGCAGATGGAACCTCAGAATGGGTGAATAGCGCATGACACAGTTGATAGACACTTTTGGTCGTGGCCATCGTGATCTTCGCGTTTCACTTACTGATCGCTGCAACCTACGTTGCACATATTGCATGCCGCATGACTTTGCCGCATGGTTGCCTTCTGCAGATCTTCTGACAACTGATGAGCTAATCGAAATAATTGAGGTTGCAGTTTCACAAGGCATAGATGAAATTCGCCTCACAGGTGGCGAGCCAATGCTTCGCCCAGATATTGTTGAAATTGTTTCTCGAATTTCTTCAATTAAAAACGCTCCAAAATTATCAATGACCACTAATGGTCTAGCACTGGCCAAACTTGCTAAGCCACTTGTTGATGCGGGTCTTCGCCGTATCAATATCAGCCTTGATACATTAGATAAAGATGTATTTAAGAAGATGACTCACCGTGATCGAATTGAAGATGTATTTGCCGGTATTGCAGCCGCCAAAGAAGCCGGTCTATTACCTGTAAAAATTAACACCGTTTTACTTCGCGGCGTAAATGATTCTGAAGCGGTTTCACTTTTGAAGTGGGCATTAGCCGAGGACCTTAACCTGCGTTTCATTGAACAAATGCCCTTAGATGCTGGCGGAATTTGGAAGCGCGATCAACTTATTACTGCAGATGAAATTTTTGCCCAACTTTCAGAGCACTATGAATTAACTCCCGTTGAATATCGTGGCTCAGCGCCGGCTGAGGAATTTCTTATTAATGGCGGACCTGCAACTGTCGGAATAATTGGAAGTGTAAGCCGTCCATTCTGTGGTGCTTGCGATCGCATTCGTATTACATCTGATGGTCAACTTCGATCATGTTTATTCTCGATGACCGAAACTGATTTGCGTTCAATCTTGCGTTCTGATTTAAGCCCAGAAGCCAAGAATGAAGCACTAGTTTCTATGTTCCATTCAACAGTTAAGGCCAAGCTTCCAGGCCATGGAATTAATGATCCGAGCTTTATCCAACCTTCACGTCCAATGTCTGCCATCGGCGGATAGGCTCTTTCTCATGACTACAGTCCTACTTACAGGTGCTAGCGGATATATTGGCAAACACATTGCCCTCGAACTTCTCAATCAGGGATACACCGTTCGAGCATCGGTTCGAAGCCTTTCTAAATCTGCCGAAGTAATTAATGCAGTCACTCCACATCTGTTGGATGCCTCCAAACTAGATACGCGGTTAACTTTCATTGAATTAGATCTTGAAATAGACGCCGGGTGGGATTCAGCGCTCAATGGAATTGACGTTCTGATGCACACCGCTTCACCATTTCCAATTGCATCACCTAAAGATGAAAATGATCTAATTCGTCCAGCGGTAGAAGGAACCTTAAGAGCCCTCAATGCAGCACATGCAGCTGGAGTTAAGCGAGTAATCCTTACTTCTTCAAATGCTGCCGTTTATGGCTGCGAACTTCCAGCAGGCAAGAAAGAGTATGACGAGACATTGTGGACTGACGTCAATCATCCGATAGGTCGCGGCGCGTACACAAAATCAAAGACTCTTGCAGAAAGAGCAGCATGGGAATTTATTAAAAACCAAGCACCTGAAATCGAGCTAACAACAATAAATCCAGTTTTAGTTACTGGCGCCCCACTAGATAATAACTTTGGGTCTTCAATTTCAGTTGTGGAACGTATCTTGAAGGGCAAAGATCCAATGCTTCCTGACCTAATGTTCTCAATTGTTGATGTTCGAGACGTTGCAAAAATGCACGTTGCATCAATTAAGAACGATGCTACAAAGGGTGAAAGAATTCTTGCCGCATCTGAAACGATTTCTTTCGTAGGTATTGCTAAAATCTTAAAATCCATCTACCCATCGAGCAAGGTTAAAACCATGCAAGCGCCAACCGCGCTTGTACGACTACTTTCTCTCTTTGACGGTGAAATTAAGTCTGTTCTACCAATGCTAGGAAAGCCAATGATCACAAGCGGGGAAAAAGCTAAGCAGCTCTTTGGGATGAGTTTTATTCCAGTAGAAGTTTCACTTCGAGAGTCAGCTGATTACTTAGTGAAAAATGGTTTCATTAAAGCTTAATTCAGCGCTGTATTTGCAAGTAGGTAGTAATCACAGCAATGATGAATATGCCAAGTGCTGCACCAAAATCAGCTGGACCATGCTTCTTTTTAAAATGTGTCAATAAAGCGCCTGCGAAATAGAGCGCTAAACAGATTGCAGATAAAACACCAAGTGCCGGGATCCAGATTCCAACAATGATTCCCAAGCCGCCAGCGATTTCAAGGTAGGCAAGTACCGGGATCTGATGTGGTTTAACGCCAACTGAAGCCATAGCCGTCATAACGTCAGGTACTTTCTTCAACTTTGATACTGCAGAACCAATCGCGGCAAATGCTAGAAGTGCGCCAAAAATATCTAGAGCTATTTTCATTTAGTGAACTACTTTCTTATTGAGTGGATGGCTTTCTCTCATGTGGGCAGAGATTGCCTCTGAGATTTCGATCAGTGCTTCTTTTTGCTTACTAGTTAGAACTTGGCTAAAACAGTGGTTAATTTCCAAAGACTGCAGCGGAACGGCTTTTTCCGCGATTTTTCGCCCCTTTGAAGTAATGCTGACATCAAAGCAACGAGCATCAGAATCACTCTGTGTTTTCTTAACTAAACCGGCCTCTTGCATTCGAGTAATCTGATGAGACATCCTGCTTATTTCCCAGCCCAGCCCAAGGGCGAGTCGATTTAAATTAACTGAATCTGCAGGTAGTTCAGAAAGAGCGGTAAGGACTACATATTCTGCGCCAGTAATCCCTGAATGCGCAGTTACTTGACGTCCAAGGTGAGGCAAAAGCCGTGAACCAATTTTATGAAATGCCCGCCACGCTTTTGAATCTAATTCCTTCATACCTTGCTGGGCCATATCCGGACAGTATCACAATTAGTTGACATATCAAGTAATATGCCTCCAGCTGGAGCCAGCCTCTAATTCTTTTGGCATACTGGCCCAATGATCAGCACAATATTTCTATCAACTGGAGTCGTTGCCCTTGCCGAAATGGGCGATAAAACTCAGTTACTCGCTTTTTTATTGGCGGCACGGTTTAAGAAACCCGTCCCAATTATCCTAGGAATATTTGCTGCCACAGTTGTTAACCATGGATTTGCCGGGGCATTGGGTGCATGGATTACAACAGTGATCACCCCAACAGCGCTTAGCTGGATTCTAGGTATTTCATTTATCGCTATGGCTATCTGGACCTTGATTCCTGATGAGATTGAAGAAGAGGAAAGTTCAATTGCAGGCCGATTTGGAGTATTTGGCGCAACAACAATAACTTTCTTCTTAGCCGAGATGGGGGATAAGACCCAAATTGCAACCGTTGCATTGGCAGCACACTACTCAAATATTTTATTTGTAGTCATGGGCACAACACTTGGAATGTTAATTGCCGATGTTCCTGCGGTGTTTATTGGAAATAAATTCGCAGAAAAAGTTTCCATGAAACTAGTTCATGGCATAGCTGCGGCAGTATTTGCCTTGCTGGGGGTTATTACACTTCTAAATGTGACGGTATTTGCTTAGTTAAACCAAGCAATAATCGCACCTGCGATTGTCAGATTGATTGCATCATTTGAAGTTTCAATGATCCACACTTTGAAGTTCTCGCCTCCAAATAGGCGGTGGCTCAAAGATGCGAACATTGCAATACCTACGCCAAGGGCAAAACCAACGCCTGCGCCGTCGAGAATTCCAAAATCTGGTTGGAGTTTCTGAAGTGAAGTGAGAATTACTCCAAGAGTCAGTGTTTGAACAAGGACACCTACGATGGTGCCACCAAATAAAACGGCGGGCTTATTTTGCTGCGAATTAAGTTGGCCTGAAGCTATTCCACGGGCTTTCATCCAAACTGGGTAAAAAGTCTTTGGCCCAAACCAGATTCCACCGCTTGCAAAAGAAACAATGAAGGCTACGAGTACACCGATGAAGTTCAATCCTGAAAATGTCATTGGAAAATTTTACAGGCGACAAGAAAGAATTTTGGTATTGTTTTAGCATGCGTTTCTTAATATCAGTTATTGATTCCACCACACGTTCGCCGCATACGCCTGAGGAAATTCAAGCCATTGA
>CAINSH010000015.1 GCA_903852955.1 uncultured Actinomycetes bacterium
ATGGGGACATAAGTGAGTCAAGCAAGCACCTTTATCCCCGAACAATTAGCTCAATCCATCCCGGCCCTAGGCCTTCGTTGGGATGAAGAGACTTTGGTCGTTGGTTTGCCAGCGCACTTTAGTGAAAAAGAGATTGACCAGGCCCTAGACAAATTAGTCTCCGCTTTAGATGTCAGCGTTGAGGCACAGGTTGTTGAAGAGGATGAAATTCGCAGATCTATCGCCTTGGTTTACAGCGATCTGTCACCAATTAGTTTTACTGCACCACGTTCTTTAGATTCAAAATCTGAAGGTCCAATTATCAACTTAGTGAATAACTTGATTGAAAGCGCGGTTCAGTCCCGTGCCTCAGATATTCACATCGAACCAATGGAAACAACATTGGTCGTGCGTATGCGTATTGATGGCAAGCTAGAAGTATTAACTGAATTAGATTTGAGTTTAGCTCCAGCAATCTTGAGCCGTTTAAAGGTTGTATCTAAGTTAAGTATCGTTGAACGTCGTCGACCACAGGACGGTCAGTTCTCGGTAGATGTTGCCGGTCGCCAAATTGATATTCGTCTTTCAACGGCTGCCACATTATTTGGTGAAAAAGCGGCACTGCGTTTACTTGATACTCGCCGTAGCTTGGGTGATTTAACTACCTTAGGTAT
This sequence comes from uncultured Actinomycetes bacterium, assembly GCA_903852955.1. GTDB lineage: Bacteria > Actinomycetota > Actinomycetes > Nanopelagicales > Nanopelagicaceae > Planktophila. The sequence goes on from CAINSH010000015.1 coordinate 654, forward strand.
GACTCAAGAAAAGCGCGATATTTTCAGCGGAATTCTTGCAGCTCGTCACGGTTTGATTATCGCAGCTGGTCCAACAGGTAGCGGTAAGACCACAACGATGCACAGTGCGTTAAAAGAAATTAACTCAGTAGAGCGCAATATTTCTACCATTGAAGATCCAGTTGAATACATTGTTAACGGTGTTAACCACATCCCGGTTAATGAATCAATTGGCGCAACTTTTGCTATTCAGTTGCGCGCAATTTTGCGTCAAGACCCAGACGTTGTTTTAGTGGGAGAAATCCGTGACGCCGAAACTGCGCGTATTGCAGTTCAAGCAGCGTTAACAGGCCGTTTAGTTCTTTCAACTCTTCACGCGCCTGATGCGTTGGGTGTAATTTATCGTATGTTCCAGATGGATATCGAACCTTATTTAGTTGCAGCTTCATTGATGGGCGTAGTTTCTCAGCGGCTCGTACGCAAGAACTGCCCGTATTGCTTGATTGAAACTAAAGCCAGCACAGCAGAGCGTTTGTTGCTGACAGAGAATTTGGGTAACAGAAAACTCAATCTTCAACATGGACTTGGTTGCACAATGTGTCGTAACACAGGTTACCTAGACCGCGTTGGTGCCTTCCAGATGCTAGAAATTTCAGATGAAATGCGTGAGTTGATTTCTAAGCGCCCTGATCCAGGTCAACTACAGGCACAAGCAAAGCGCGATGGTTTAAAATCGCTACAAGAAGAGGCGTTGTCTTTGGTCGCAAGTGGTCAAACTTCAGTTTCAGAAGTTATCGAATTGGTGGCACAAAATGTTGAATAGAAAATCAAAAGATGACGGAAGCGTCGCAGTAATTAAAGCTGCGAAAGCTCCAAAAAAGGTTAAGGCTGAAAAAATCAAGCCTCGCAAGTTTAAAGCAATTGTTATTGATGAAAATCATAAAGAATCGAAAATGACTGTTGTCGCTGAAAATCGCGCATTGGCCCGTATGGAACTTGCGAACAAGGGTTTAAATGTTCTTGAACTAAATGAAAAGAAAAGCCTTCTTGAATTAGAAATTGGTGGATCAATTTCACAGGC
>CAINSH010000016.1 GCA_903852955.1 uncultured Actinomycetes bacterium
AACCATTGATAAAGGCTGGTCATAGACCGATCGGATGCCACACAGTCTTGTTTTCTAAGAATGCAAGTATGCGACCTGGATCTGCAGATTTAAAACTATAGATTCGCTTGAGGTTTTCTGCCCCTGCAGTTCGAATATCTGCGTGGGATTTAATCGCTAAGCCAGAAATGTCTAAGCCATCTATATCCATGTGCGAAGCCATCCACGGTGCAATTTCATCTTTTTTACCCGTCAAAATATTTACTACACCGGCTGGAACATCACTAGTTGCTAGAACTTCAGCAAATGACATTGCCGACAGAGGAGCTTTAGTACTTGCCAACACAACAACTGTGTTGCCCCCAACAATTATCGGTGCAATAACATCAATCAGACCCAACAGTGATGGGGTTTCTGGTGCAATTGCGGCAATGACACCCATGCTTTCAGGAATTGTGAAGTTGTAATAAGGACCAGCCACTGGATTAAGGGCTCCCGAAAGAGAAGAGATTTTATCGCTCCACCCTGCATACCAAACTAGGCGATCAACAGAATCAGTTACTTCTTTGTCAGCTTTAGTTTTAGTCACTCCTGTCACAACCATAATTTCATCAATAAACTGAGCACGACGGCCTTCGAGCATTTCGGCAATACGATAGAGAATTTGCCCCTTGTTGTAAGCAGTTGCTTTGTTCCATCCTGCTTGTGCGCCGCGTGCAGCTACGACAGCATCCTTTAAATCTTTGCGTGATGCCAAACATGGATTTGCAATGAAACTGCCTTTTGAACTTTTAACTTCATATGTGCGACCTGATTCAGTGCGTGGGAAAGCTCCGTTAATAAATAACTTGTATGTCTTTTTAACATCGATGCGATTATTCATGTGAGACCCCCTTCAAATATGCACTTAAACCATGGCGCCCGCCTTCGCGTCCCCAACCTGATTCTTTATAGCCACCAAATGGTGATGTTGGATCAAATTTATTAAATGTATTCGCCCAGATGACACCTGCGCGAAGTTGCCGTGATGCCCACAAAACCTTAGAACCTTTCTCACTCCAAATGCCTGCAGATAGACCAAAAGGCGTGTTATTAGCCTTATCTATCCCCTCTTGTGGCGTTCTAAAAGTAAGAACAGAAAGCACAGGTCCAAAGATTTCTTCACGTGCAATTCGGTGAGACTGAGTGACTCCGGTAAATATTGTTGGGGCGAACCAGAAACCCTTTCCTGGAAGTTCACATGGCGCACTCCAACGTTCTGCGCCTTCTAAATCACCAGCTGCACTTAGTTCACGGATCTTAAGTAGTTGCTCATGGCTATTAATTGCACCTAGATCTGTGTTTTTATCCATGGGATCACCAACACGAATCTTTGCCATTCGCGTTTTAAGTTTGCTCAATACTTCCTCGGCTACATTTTCTTGTAGAAGTAGGCGTGAACCTGCACAGCAAACATGGCCTTGGTTGAAGAAAATTCCATTTACTATGCCTTCAACTGCTTCGTCGATGGCGGCATCTTCAAAGACAATATTTGCCGCCTTTCCACCAAGTTCAAGTGTGATGCTCTTTTTTGTTGGCGCAACCGCACGGGCGATAATTTTTCCAACTTCAGTTGATCCAGTGAATGCAATTTTGTCGATTCCAGGATGATTAACAATGAGTGCACCTGTCGAACCGTCTCCTGTGACAATATTTACCACTCCGGCAGGAAGTTCGGCTTGCTGGCAAACTTCGGCAAATAAAAGCGCAGTGAGTGATGTTGTTTCTGCAGGTTTTAATACAACGGTATTTCCCGCAGCTAATGCAGGTGCAACTTTCCAGGCCAGCATCAAAAGTGGGAAGTTCCAAGGGATTATCTGACCTGCAACACCATGTGGCTTAGTAGAGGTTCCAAGACCTGCAAACTCTAATTTATCTGCCCAACCTGCATGATAGAAAAAGTGGGCAGCTGCAAGTGGAACATCAACATCACGAGATTCTCTGATCGGCTTTCCGTTATCGAGAGTTTCAAGAACAGCAAATTCGCGCGCACGTTCTTGCATAATGCGTGCGATACGAAAAAGATACTTTCCACGCTCTTTTCCACTCATTTTTGACCAAGTGGTTACGTAAGCTTTTCGGGCAGATTTAACTGCCGCATCGACATCTGATTTGGAGCCCAGTGCAATGGCCGACAGAGTCTCCTCAGTTGCCGGATTAATTGTGGGGAAGTGTTTAGTGCCAGCAACAAACTTTCCACCGATGAAATGCCCATATTTTGGTTTAATTGAAACGACCGCGCGCGACTCAGGAGCTGGCGCATATTCAAAGCTCAATTTATCCTCCATTAGTCGATCGTTACGTATTGAGGGCTAGCGTAGTAGCCATCATCCATTTTCATGCGTTGCATTAACAAATCATTTAAGAGTGCACTGGCACCGATACGAAACAGCGAAGGTGTAAGCCATTCTGGGCCGGCGGTTTCATTTACCAGGACTAACTGTTTTATCGCATCTTTGGTATTTCGAATTCCACCGGCAGGCTTTACGCCAATTCGCACGTTAGTCATCGAATAAAAATCACGGACCGCTTCAAGCATGACCAAGACAACCGGCGCTGTTGCAGCTGGTGCGACTTTGCCCGTTGAAGTCTTAATAAAATGCGCACCGGCTGCCATAGCTAAAAATGAAGCTTTGCGCACATTGTCATATGTAACTAGTTCGCCAGTTTCAAAAATAACTTTTAAATGAGCCTTCGTACCGCAGATTTCGCGGATTTTAACAATCTCATCAAATACTTCGATATATCTTCCTTGGAGAAATGCTCCCCGATCAATAACCATATCGATTTCAGAAGCACCGGCATCGATTGCATCTTGAGTATCTTGGATTTTAACTGCCATAGATGCTCGCCCCGATGGAAACGCAGTTGAAACTGCAGCAACTCCCACATGTTGGCCACCGATTAAATCTAAATGCGTGCGCGCAATTGAGACCATGTCGTTATAAACACAAACTGCGCCAACACTAGGAACGGTTGAATCTGTTGGATCTGGACGCACCGCTTTAGTACATAGCGCTTTCACTTTTCCAGGAGTATCTGCGCCTTCTAGCGTTGTCAGATCCACCATCGTGATTGCGGTATCTATTGCCCATCGCTTTGATGTTGTCTTAATGCTTCGAGTTGCAAGCATGGCCGCGCGTGCATCAGCGCCAACTTGGTCAACTCCAGAAAGTGCACCCAAATATTTCTTAAGAGAAGCTTCAGTGCCATCTACTAAGCCATAGAAGTTCACGATAACAATTCCTTAAGTGGGGTGCGAAGCTGATCTAGTACTGCCTGGGCTGCTTTTGAATCCTGTGCAATTGCTTCAATGTAACACTTCATCTTTGCTTCCGTGCCACTTGGACGGATGATGATTCGAATTGCGCCATCGAGCCATATGCGCAAGCCATCAGTTGGTGGCAAAGCGTCGACAGGTTTTGATAAATCATCGATTGAAGTAACTGCGCGTCCTGCGATATTAGTTGGTGGGTTATTTCGTAGATTTCCCATGATCTGGCCAACTTGAGATAAGTCTGTCAAGCGAATTGAAATTTGCTCGGTCGCATGGAAGCCATGTCGTTCCCAAACCTGATCAAGCAGGTCAAGAATTGTTTTATTCTGCGTAGCTAAATCAGTTGCGATTTGTGCCAACTTAATTGCAGCAGATATTCCATCTTTATCATTTACCGTGATTGCATCAACGGCGTAACCCAGAGCTTCTTCGTAACCAAAAGTCAGACCATCAATTTTTGCTAACCACTTAAAGCCAGTGAGCGTCTCCTTAAAATCAAGTTTGTAATGAGCAGCAATTTTGCTCAAGATAGATGAAGAAACTATGGAGTTAGCAAGAATCCCGCTACTTGTTTCGCGAGCGATAGTTTCACCTAAAACTACGCCTAACTCATCTCCGCGTAGCATCCTCCACCCTGTGACTGGATCCTTTACGGCTGCAGCACATCTATCTGCATCTGGATCATTTGCAATGACAAGATCTGCATCAAAATTCCGAGCTGTTTCCAGAGCTAGGTCAATGGCACCGGGTTCTTCGGGATTTGGGAAAGCAACGGTTGGAAAATCTGGGTCGGGTTTTGCTTGTGAATCAACTAAAATTGGTTGAGGGAAACCAGCTTTGTGAAATACATGTTGCAAAGTTTCAGTCCCAACACCATGCATTGCGGTATAAACAATTTTTAGGTTTCCCGGCCGCTTAGCCAAGCCAGCGGTAATACTTACGTATTTATGGATTACTTCCTCACCAAGAACAGTCCACTTGGTTCCACGAGGTTGTGACTTTAGCGAAGTAATTGCATCGATTTTGGCGGCAATAGCTTCATCTGTCGGTGAAACTATCTGTGAACCTCGGTAATGAATACCATCAACTGTTCCACCTAAATAAACCTTGTAGCCATTATCTTGAGGCGGATTGTGACTTGCTGTAACCATAATCCCGACATCACATTGAAGTTCATTCGTTGCAAAAGCTAGCACCGGTGTTGGCAATGGGCGAGGTAAAACATAAACCGTCATTCCAGCACCGCTCATAATTTCTGCAGTTTCGAAAGTAAAATCCTCAGAGCCATAACGTGCATCGCGTCCAATAACAACGCTAGTTAAATTCCTTTCCTTCATATATGCAGCGATTCCTGCTGCTGCACGCCCAACAACTGCACGGTTCATTCCAGAAGGGCCAGGTCTAATTGGTCCCCGTAGTCCAGCGGTACCAAATTGTAGAAAACCTGAAAAAGAAGTTCGAAGTTCTACTTCATTGTTGGTATCTAGCCACAGTTGTAATTGGGCAGCAGTCTTTGGATCCGGATCATCTGCAATCCATGTAGAAACTTCTTGGCTTAGATCCATGTGCTTAGAATAACTTTGGAATTACCCCTTTGAGAAGAGCGCCCATTCGACTTGCAGCGGCCTTTCCAGCGGCAATAACTTCTTCGTGGTTAAGTTTTTCACCTGTAACGCCAGCGGCGGCATTAGTAACAAGTGAGATTCCCAAAACTTCCGCACCTAATGCATGTGCGGCAATTGCTTCTGGAACTGTAGACATACCAACTAAATCTGCTCCCATTGTTCGCATCATTAAAATTTCTGCAGGTGTTTCATACGTTGGCCCACGCCAATGAACATAGACACCTTCTTGAAGGCTTGCATCTTCCTTCTTAACAATTTCACGGATTCGCTTGCTGTAAAGATCGGTTAGATCAACAAATGTGGCGCCAGATAACGGTGAAACTGCAGTCAATGAAATGTGATCTCGAATCAAAACTGGTTGGCCAACGGTGTAACTCTTATTAATTCCACCACAAGCATTTGTAAGAATTACAATTTTGCATCCAGCTTTAACTGCGGTTCGGACGCTATGAACGACTGGCTCGATTCCTTTTCCTTCATAGAGATGCGTACGACCAAGAAATACCAATGCACGGATGGACTTACCCTCTGCTTCGATGACATATGAACGGACTTTGCCTGAATGGCCTTCAACAGTTGGTGGCAGAAAGCCAGTTATTTCTTCGGCGTTGCACTCATAAGCAGGAGCACCTAGTGCATCAACTGCACTTACCCAACCAGATCCCATAACCAAAGCAACATCATGTACGCCAACGCCGGTTCGCTCTGAGATTTCTTTAGCCGCGGCGGTTGCGGCGGCTAATGGATCTGAATAGAGAAGTTCGCTATTTGTCATGCATCAATGATGTCACAAAGTGTGGTTCCACTCGAGACAGTGTTTCCAATTACTGCAGTTAAGTTGGTGATTGCACCAGCTTTATGCGCCATCAAAGGCTGCTCCATCTTCATGGCTTCCAAGACAATTACTAAATCGCCAATTTCAACAACGTCACCTTCATTAACGGCAATCTTTACAACTGTTCCCTGCATCGGGCTGGCCAATGAAGCACCACCAGAACCACCGGCCATCGATTGCTTTGCGCGGTGGCGCTTAACAACAGGCTTAGGTGCATGAACGAGAATTTCAAATCGTTTTCCATTGACTTCAGTTACTAAATATTCAGGCGCCATATGTGTTTCAAGTGGAATTGCAGCTGCTTGATATGCAGAAATCTGATTATTAAATTCATTTTCAATATAACTTGTGTAGACCTTGAAATCTTGGGTATATGACGGGTCTTCAAGAATTGCGCGGTGAAAAGGAAGCGCAGTTGCTAAACCTTCAACGATAAATTCTGCAAGCGCTCGTCGAGCGCGCTCAATTGCTTGCTCGCGAGTTGCCCCAGTAACAATTAATTTTGCTAGCAGTGAGTCAAAGTTTCCACCGATTGTGTCGCCATTTTTAAAGCCTGCATCTACTCGCACCCCAGGACCTGTTGGAATTACCCAATCAGTGATTCGACCTGGAGCCGGCAAGAATGATCGGCCTGGATCTTCTCCGTTGATTCGGAACTCAATAGAGTGCCCGCGAATTATTGGATCATCAAATCCCAGTGATTCACCCATTGCAATTCGAAACTGCTCGCGAACTAAATCAATGCCTGTAACTTCTTCACTAACAGGGTGTTCAACTTGCAGGCGAGTATTAACTTCTAGAAAAGAAATTGTGCCATCAAGGCCGACTAAGAATTCGCACGTTCCAGCACCTATGTAGCCTGCTTCTTTCATTATTGCTTTACTTGAACGATAAAGCTCGGCATTTTGTTCAGGAGTTAGAAAAGGTGCAGGAGCTTCTTCTACTAATTTTTGATGGCGACGCTGAAGCGAACAGTCACGTGTGCTTACAACTACGGCATGCCCATGTTTATCTACTAATACTTGAGTCTCAACATGTCGAGGCTTATCTAGGTAACGTTCTACGAAACATTCCCCACGACCAAACCCACTAATTGCTTCACGCACGGCGGATGCAAAAAGTTCAGGAATTTCTTCCATTGTCCGGGCGACTTTTAATCCACGCCCGCCACCACCGTGTGCAGCTTTAATTGCAACCGGCAGACCATGCTCTTTTGCAAAGGCCGTAACTTCTTCATGTCCGGCAACTGGATCTTTGGTTCCTGCAACAAGTGGAGCCCCAGCCTTTGATGCGATTTTTCTCGCAGAAACCTTGTCGCCGAGTGCGCGAATTGCTTCAGGTGGAGGTCCAATCCAGATTAATCCCGCATCGATAACGGCTTGTGCAAAGTTGGCGTTTTCAGAGAGAAAACCGTAACCCGGATGTACCGCATCTGCGCCAGATTCTTTAGCGACCGCAATCAGCTTTTCGATATCTAAATAAGTTTGTGTTGCAGTTGTACCCTTGAGCGAATAAGCCGCATCTGCCATCTGCGCGTGCAATGAAGTTCGGTCTTCATCAGAATACACAGCAACGCTTTCAAGGCCGTGATCTTTGCAAGCTCTAATAACACGGACTGCAATTTCACCGCGGTTAGCGATTAAAACGCGTTTCATTGCATCACCTTAACCTCTGGCCAAGAATAACCAAGTTGTTTGAAGGCATTTCTAAGAAATGGCATCGAAATTCCTACAACATTTGTGTAGTCGCCTTCAATTGAAGGAATAAATGCTGAGCTAAAGCCGTCAAGAGTAAAGCCACCCGCAACATGCAGTGGTTCACCGCTTGCGACGTAATCCTTTATTTCATCTTGTGACATAGCGTCAAAAGTAACTTTAGTTGTAACGATACTTGAAATCTCTTTATCTTTTGCAGTATCAATTATGCAATGCCCAGTGTGAAGTAACCCTGAATTTCCTTGGACGCGTGACGCACGTTCGATTGCAATTTCAGGCGTCTCAGGTTTTCCAAGTGACTGACCTTCGAACTCAAAAGTTGAATCGCACCCAATGATAATCGCTGGAAAATCAATTTGCTCACGGATTGTGTGTGCCTTGGTTATTGCAAGCGCAATAACCATATCTGCAGGAGACATGGCATTGAAAAAATCAGTTTCTTCGTCAACATGACTGACCATAATTGTTGGCTTCAAACCGGCCGATTCAAGTAAACGACGCCGGGATGCAGAAGCCGAGGCAAGAACTATGCGCGGCATGAACTATGCATTCTTTCTTGCGCCGTAAGTAATTTGATGCGGCAACCCTTGGCGCAATTGCGGTAATCCATAAACGCTTCGACGAATAACTGGTTTTAACTCTTCGCGTTTGTGCTGTGCCATTGCTGATTGGATTGCAGTTAACTCTTCTGGGGTAGGCAAACCCTTGATGACTGAAAACTCCATTACAACGGGATATTTCCATGTTTGCGGGCAGGTAAAGAGTCACGCTTTGTTCGCAGAGTTCTAAATGCCTTAGTTATGTAAGCACGAGATTGATTTGGTTCAATGACCGTATCGATAGTTCCACGTTCTGCGGCTAGATAAGGATTAGCAAGGGATGCGTTGTACTCATCAACTAACTCAGCTCGTTTAGCTACAGGATCTTTTGCATCGCCAATCTCTTTTCGATACAAAATATTGACGGCGCCTTGTGCACCCATAACGGCAATTTCTGCGCTAGGCCAGGCAAAATTAATGTCACTACCTAGATATTTAGATCCCATCACGATAAATGCTCCACCATAGGCTTTGCGCGTAATGAGAGTTACTAATGGCACGGAAGCTTCAGCATATGCGTAAAGCAGTTTTGCGCCACGGCGAATAATTCCATCCCATTCTTGTTCAGTGCCAGGCAAAAACCCTGGGACATCTACAAGGGTAAGAATGGGAATATTGAATGCGTCGCAGAAGCGTAAAAATCGTGCAGCTTTTTCGCTGGAGTTAATATCTAAAGTTCCAGCTAATTGATTTGGTTGATTAGCAATGATTCCAATGGACTCACCCTCTATACGAGCGAAACCAACAACAATGTTAGGTGCATATAAAGCATGCACTTCAAGGAATTCGCCTTCATCGACCAAGGCTTGAATTAAAACCTTCATGTCATATGGCTGATTTGGGCTATCTGGAATCAGAGTATCTAGCGCAAGATCTGATGCTTTATTTTCTAACGTCTCAGTTGGTGGTAGATGTGGAGCACCATCCATATTATTTGAAGGTAGATAAGACAGAAGTGCTTTTACATAATCAATTGCATCGGCTTCATTTTCAGCTAAGTAGTGCGAGTTACCTGTACGAGTGTTATGTGTTCGGGCACCGCCGAGCTCTTCCATGCCAACTTCTTCACCAGTAACTGTCTTAATAACATCTGGCCCAGTGATAAACATGTGCGAAGTTTCATTAACCATGACTGTGAAATCAGTGAGCGCAGGTGAATAAGCAGAACCACCCGCACATGGTCCAAGAATCAACGAAATCTGTGGGATAACTCCTGAAGATCGGGTATTGAGTCTGAAGATTTTTCCGTAGCCAGCAAGAGATGCAACACCTTCTTGGATACGCGCACCACCAGAGTCATTAATTCCAATCAATGGGATGCCACTTTTAAGTGCAAACTCTGCAATCTTTACGATTTTTTCTGCGTGAACTTCACCAAGAGAACCACCCATGATTGTGAAGTCTTGCGAATACAAAGCGATTGGTCGGCCATCGACTGTTGCTGTACCAATGACAACTCCATCACCGTACGGGCGGTTATTTTCCATGCCGAATTGCGTGGAGCGGTGGCGCGCAAACTCATCTATTTCGGTAAATGAATCGGCGTCAACCAACATTTCAATACGCTCACGGGCGGTGTTCTTGCCCTTTGCATGTTGCTTTTCTACCGCGCGAGCTGAGCCAGCGTGAACGGCTTCCTCAATACGCGCACGAAGATCTTCAATTTTTCCGGCAGTTGTATGCAGATCACGGCTCATACCCCTACGGTACATGTC
>CAINSH010000017.1 GCA_903852955.1 uncultured Actinomycetes bacterium
ATTGAAGGAATTCGAATAAATGTTCTTTCCTTTGGATACAAATATGGAATTCCCGTTGATTCAGATTTAGTGTTGGATTGCCGCTTCATTCCCAATCCTCATTGGATTCCAGAACTTCGTCCCTTAACTGGTTTAACTACCCAAGTGAGTGAAAAAGTCTTAGGAAGTCAGGGCGTTCAAGATTTTGTGAGCGATTATGTAGAGCTAGTTTCTTCAATGGTTCCGGGCTATATGAATGAGGGAAAACGCTTTGTAACTCTCGCAGTTGGCTGCACAGGTGGCAAACATCGAAGTGTTGCGATTGCGCAAGAGATAGCGCGGCAATTGACCTCAAAAGAATTCGGTGCATATGCAACGCACCGTGATGTTGGGCGAGAATAACTAGTGCCGAAAGTAGTTGCACTCGGTGGTGGCCATGGTTTGGCTGCAACATTATCCGCACTTCGCCAGCTAACCTCAGAAATCACAGCAGTTGTTACTGTTGCAGACAATGGTGGATCAAGTGGTCGATTGCGCGAAGAGTTTCCTATTCTGCCGCCAGGAGATTTACGAATGGCATTGGCAGCGTTGTGCTCTGATGATGAATGGGGCCGCACATGGGCCGACATAATGCAACACCGTTTTGAAAGTGAAGGCGCTTTAAATGGCCATGCAATGGGCAATCTACTTTTAGCATCGCTGTGGAATAACAATGAGGATCCAGTTACCGGTTTAGATCGCGTGGGCCAGTTACTTAAAGTTATTGGTCGTGTTTTACCTATGGCATCTGAGCCACTAGATATTGAAGGAACGTTTATTACTTCGACCGGCAGAATTGTCATCAGAGGTCAAAAAGAAGTTGCAACCGCAAAGGGCCGAATTGAATCACTGCGGGTAATCCCTGCTAACCCAGAAGCTCGACTTGAAACTTTAACTGCTATCCGAGTTGCTGACTGGATCACAATGGGACCTGGCTCATGGTTTTCCTCGGTTATGCCACACCTGATGGTTCCTATGCAGTTAGATGCACTCATTCGAACTAAAGCCAAAAAGATTTTGATTCTAAATCTCGATGCCACGAATACGGCAAGTGGTGAAGAATTCGCTGGGTCTACACCTGAAGAACATCTGGATTTCTTTCATTCATATGCCCCGGAGTTAAAAATTGATTACTGTTTAGTCGACACTTCAGTAGTTCGTAACACTGCTGCGCTAGATGCCGCCGCAGCTGCGCTAGGGGGAAGGGTGATCAAGGCCGATATTCGTAAAGCACCAGGCAGTGTTCATCACGATGTTTCAAAATTAACTCTTCATTTAGGCCACATCATGGGCCCAAAACTGGTTGGATAACCTCATGGCAATGACCGCATCGGTAAAAGACGAACTAAGTCGAATCTCAATTACCAAACCTTGTTGCCGCAAAGCAGAAGTCTCCTCTTTGCTTCGCTTTGCAGGTGGACTGCACATTGCTGCCGGTAAAATTCTGATTGAGGTTGAACTTGATACTTCACAAAGTGCACGTAGGTTGCGCAAAGACATCGCCGACATTTATGGCCATGATTCTGATTTAGCTGTTTTATCCTCAAGTGGTTTGCGCAAAGGTTCACGCTATGTAGTTCGAGTAATAGAAGCTGGCGATGCATTGGCGCGCCAAACGGGTTTAGTAGATGCCAATGGTCGCCCAGTCCGAGGACTTCCTCCGCAAGTTGTTTCTGCGGCGATTTGCGATTCTGAAGCGGCTTGGCGCGGTGCATTTATTGCTCACGGCTCACTTACCGAACCAGGTCGTTCATCTTCACTTGAAATTACTTGCCCTGGACCAGAGGCTGCCCTCGCACTTGTTGGCGCTGCGCGTCGTATGGGAATCGTGGCTAAGGCCCGTGAAGTTCGCGGTGTTGATCGCGTTGTAATACGAGATGGAGATGCAATCGGAGTATTGCTCACTCGTCTTGGAGCACATGAATCTGTTCTTGCATGGGAAGAACGTCGTATGCGTCGTGAGGTCCGAGCAACGGCTAACCGCCTAGCTAATTTTGACGATGCCAATCTTCGCCGTTCGGCTCGTGCAGCCGTTGCAGCCGCCGCGCGAGTGCAACGTGCAATGGAGATTTTGGGCCCAACAATTCCTGATCATTTAAAGGAGGCTGGCGAACTTCGAATTAACCATGGGCAAGCTTCGCTAGAAGAACTTGGATCTCTTGCAACGCCGCCGATGACTAAAGACGCAATCGCTGGTCGAATTCGTCGATTACTTGCAATGGCCGATAAACGGGCCTCCGAACTCGGAATTCCTGATACCGAAAGCGGACTTTCCCCCGATTTGTTGAATTAAACACCCCGGCTACCCGCAAGTTGGCTAACTCGCCACTGATAGGATTTACATCAAGACCCCAGCGTTGTGGCAGTCATACAGACCACCAATAGCTGGGCTTTTTCATTCCTAGCCCCTTTAGTAGCAAGGACACGTACTGTGATTAATGTCGGAATCAATGGCTTTGGACGCATCGGTCGTAACTTCTTCCGTGCATCTCTAACAAATCCAAATATCAATATCGTCGGAATCAATGACCTCACACCAAATGAGACATTAGCCCACCTTCTTAAGTACGACTCTATTTTGGGCCGCTTGGGAATGGAAGTCACATTCACAGATGACTCAATCACCGTTGGTGGCAAGACAATAAAAGTTTTCTCAGAGCGCGATCCAGCAAATCTTCCTTGGGCATCTGTTAAAGCCGATGTTGTTGTTGAATCAACAGGAATTTTCACAAAAGCTGCAGATGCTCAAAAGCACATCACGGCAGGAGCTAAAAAGGTAATTATCTCTGCGCCAGCAACTGATGAAGACATCACAATCGTTATGGGTGTTAACCACAATAACTACGATGGCTCAAAGCACAACATCATTTCAAACGCATCATGTACAACTAACTGCTTGGCACCCATGGCCAAGGTTCTAAACGATAACTGGGGAATTGTTAAGGGCTTGATGACCACGATTCATGCCTACACAAACGACCAAGTAATCCTAGATTTCCCGCACAAGGATCTTCGCCGCGCACGTGCAGCAGCGACTAACATGATTCCAACTTCAACGGGCGCGGCAAAGGCAATCTCATTGGTTCTTCCAGAACTTAAGGGAAAGCTCGATGGTTATGCAATGCGCGTTCCTGTTCCAACCGGATCTGCTACAGATTTGACGGTAGAACTTGCCAAGGAAGCAACTGCAGCAGAAATTAACGCGGCAATGAAGGCAGCAGCAGCGGGAGAACTAAAGGGATTCCTTTCATATACTGAAGATCCAATTGTCTCTTCAGATATTGTTACTGATCCATCTTCATGTATCTTCGATTCAGGTTTGACCAAGGTAATTGGCAACCAAGTAAAAGTTGTTGGTTGGTATGACAACGAATGGGGCATTCAAACCGCCTTGTTGATTTGATTG
>CAINSH010000018.1 GCA_903852955.1 uncultured Actinomycetes bacterium
AAGGTTCATCTCAAGAAGAAATTGATGCTGCTGTAACAAACAAGGGCACAAAGCGCTCACCAGATGTTTTCGATCTTGGCTTAGCTGTTGCAGTTAAGTATCTCAACACCGGAACTTATGCTCCTTACAAAGTTAGAACTTGGAAAAATCTTCTAGGTGCAAGCACAACTGATCCAACTGGACAGATCACACCTAACTACACAGGTACAATGACAATTGGTTACAGCGGAGCTCTTGGAACAATTACAAAGCTCGAAGATCTACTTGATCCAAAGTTCAAGGGCAAGATTGCTCTAAACGGAGATCCACAAGGTTCATCTGCTGCACTGAACGGTATTTTCATGGTAAACAAGGCACTTGGCGGAACATTTGACGATGTTTCAAAGGGTGTTGCATTCTTCAAGAAGTTAAAGGATGCAGGAAACTTCATCAACGTAAACCCAACTGAGGCAACAATCGCATCTGGTCAAACACCAGTTGTAATCGATAACGGCTACCTACAGGCAGGCGTTGTGAAGCAGTTTGCCAAGATTGGAAAAGTCTGGAAGTTGTTTACTCCTGCTTCAGTAGGTTCAACATACAACAGCGCAATCTCAGCTTGGGCACCAAACCCAGCATGTGCTCGTCTTTGGATGGAATACACACTTGGTGAGGTCGGTGCCGATATTTGGGCACAAGGTGGAGCAACTCCAACTCTTTGGATTCACCTAGTCAAGACCAAGCGTGCATCTGCAGCTGGAATTGAATCAATCGGTAAGAGCAAAGTAAGTGCTGAGGCAGCAACACCTGCTCAATCAGCTGCTGCTCGTGTTTACCTAAAGACAGCATGGCCTGCAGCTGTTGGAACTAACTAAGTAGTCAATTCAATTGACTCAAATTCAATATAAGGGAACCGGTTCTGCCTCTGGCAGGACCGGTTCTCGGTATTGGCGCAGCAAGAGTGCCTATTTGGGCGCTCTCCCCTTTTTGCTCTTTTCAGGAATATTTCTTCTTTACCCAACATGGAATGTTATTTCAGGTGCGTTCAAAGATAATTACGGAGTTACTAGCACTGCCCAGTTAAAAAGTGTATTTAATTCACCAATTGCCAGAGGTGCCTTCAGTAACTCTATTGAACTCTCCATTAAAACAGCCATAGTCGGAGCAATTCTTGGTGGCCTCTTTGCCTGGGCAATCTCCACAGGTAAACAAGGTGGCATGTTCTACAAGATTTCAGTTGCACTTAGTAGCGTGTTAGCCCAGTTCGGTGGCGTCATGCTTGTCTTTGCTTTTTTGGCAACCTTCGGTTTTAACGGCTTAGTCTTAACTTTTGCTACGCGGTTTTTCCCTTCCACTTTTCTTTCTGATCCAAGTTGGCTCTACAGCATGAATGGGCTCGCCGTTCTCTATACCTTCTTTCAAATCCCATTGATGGTCCTAGTTTTTCTTCCAACTTTGGAGAACTTAAAACCTCAGTGGCGTGAAGCATCCGATGCCCTCGGTGGCAAATTTTACGAGTATTGGCTCCGCGTAGGAATTCCAATTTTGACTCCCTCTTTTGCAGGAGCAGCGCTTCTTCTCTTCGTTAACTCTTTTTCAGCTTATGCAACTGCAAGTATCTTGATTAACCTCTCTGACTTCTTAACTCCTCTTCAAATCGCTACGGCATTGACGAGTGAGACAGGTGGTTCAAATCCTGCAGAAGCTAAAGTTTTATCGTTTTTCATGGTCATTGTTGTAGTCATTGCAATGACTTTGTACGCACTTGTGCGACGCAATGTCAGTAAGTGGGAGCAGCGACGATGAAACAGACATTAGGTGTAAAAATCTGGCGCTGGTCAATCATCAGTATTGTTGCCTTTTATCTCTTGGTACCCCTTTACGCGATGCTTGATTTTTCAACTAAACCCTTCGGGTTTGCCGACACAGGTCGCACTTTTAGTGCCTGGGCTACGATAGGTAAGCAGGAGGATCTTTTACAGGCTGTTACACGTTCCCTTATTACCGCCGCAATTGTCATGGCCCTTATTCTCTTTCTTGTAGTCCCAACTGCGATATGGGTACAGTTAAAACTTCCTCTTCTTCGCCGACCATTTGAACTTCTTTGCCTTATACCTCTTGCTATTCCAGCCATTGTCATCGTTGTGGGAATTGCACCTTTATACCGTTGGATATCTATCAATTTGAGCGAATCTCCCATCACTTTAGCCGGTGTGTATTCCATGTTGATTCTTCCGTATACCTATCGCTCACTATCTGCAGCTCTTGATGCTGTTGATATTCATACGTTGGCAGAAGCTGCAACTACCTTAGGTGCCGGAATCTCTCGTGTGATTTTTGGAATAATTATGCCGACGATTAAAACCGGAATTATCAATGGCTCCTTCATTGCAATCGCCCTTGTACTTGGCGAATTCACAATTTCAAACATTTTAAATTTCAAGACTTTCCAAGTTGTTATCGCCCAGATCGGTCGCACCAATGGACAAGTTGCAGTTGCGGTCTCACTAGCCTCATTGCTTTTTGTTCTAGTACTGCTTTTGCTCATCCCAAATAAGAAACGTCACGGAGCAATCCTTGATGTTGACATCGCCTAATAGATAAGGAGCCATAAGTTGAGCGCATCAGCATATGTCCAGTTAGTTGACCTTGCGAAGCACTTTGGCAAGGTCAAGGCCCTTGATGGCTTAACCCTAGATATCGCAGAGGGCGAACTTGTGGCGTTACTAGGCCCATCTGGTTGTGGCAAGACAACGGCGCTTCGAGCTTTGGCTGGCTTGCAAGAGTTAGATCGCGGACAATTAATTGTTGATGGAAAAGATGTAACTTTTCAAAGTGCAAGTAAGCGCGGAATGGGAATGGTTTTTCAAGCTTATTCATTGTTCCCACACATGACTGCGCGCGAAAATGTGGAGTACGGTTTAAAACTACGAGTACACAAGACTTCTAGTCAAAGCCGTAAGACCCGCTCAGCCGACCTATTGGATTTAGTTGGCTTATCATCGCATGCAAACCACTATCCGCATCAATTATCTGGTGGGCAGCAACAACGAATTGCTTTAGCCCGCGCACTTGCAATTTCACCAAAGGTTTTACTTCTTGATGAGCCGCTTTCAGCACTCGATGCCAAGGTTCGCACGCAGTTACGAGAAGAAATCCGACGAATTCAAATAGAGTTAGGAACCACGACTCTATTTGTTACTCATGATCAAGAAGAAGCCCTCAGTATTGCCGATCGCGTGGGTGTAATGCGTAACGGTCAGTTAGAACAAATTGCTGCACCTGCAGAACTGTATGATCGTCCAAAGACTTCATTTGTTGCAGAATTCGTTGGTTTGACTAATCCTATTTCAGGCAAAGTTTCCGGAGGTTCCATTGAAATTCTAGGAAGCGTTGTTAAAACTCTTCCTGGCTCTGTATCTTCTGGAACCGGCATCGCGCTAGTACGTCCAGAAAGTATTGATGTTGTTGCAAACAACTCTGGTAACGCGCAAGTGACTGCTGCAAGCTTTCTTGGTGCTTCATGTCGCTTAAACATCACCATTAATGATGGGACTAAAGTCACTGCACAGCTTCCAAGTTCAGACGCTGCTGGCATCGGTGCAGGTGCAAATGTCTCAGTGTCACTTCTTGACATGCCGGTATTCGTGAAGGCTGCAGGATGATCTTTGGCTCAATTGCAAAGTTAGAAACTTTTTGTGACGAGTTTGTTGGATTTGTAAAAGTAACAACATCTGATGGTCACATTGGATGGGGCCAGGTTTCTAACTATCACTCAGATATCACTGCCCAAGTTTTTCACCGACAAGTTGCCCCTTGGGTCCTTGGTAAAGATGCATCTGACATCGGCGCACTTGTTACTTTAGTTGAAGCCCGCGAACATAAATTTCCTGGCAGCTATCGTTGTCGGGCAAATGCTGGATTAGATACTGCGCTATGGGATCTACGTGGTCGAGTTGAAGGTAAGCCGGTCGTTGAACTTTTAGGTGGCACAGCTAAGAAACTTCGAACTTATGCATCATCAATGCGCCGTGACATCACTCCGCAGGAGGAAGCTGCACGTCTAGTTAAACTGCGGGATGATTTTGGTTTTGATGCCTTCAAATGGCGCGTTGGTGCAGAGTGCGGCAACGATATCGATGAATGGCCTGGCCGAACCGAGGAAGTCGTACCGGTAGTTTCCCGCGCTTTAGGTGATGGGATTTCAAAGTTAGTTGATGGCAACAGCGGGTTTTCGCCAAAGCGTGCAATTGAAGTTGGACAGTTACTTGAAACCGAAGGAATTAGCCACTTCGAAGAGCCTTGTAAATACTGGGAACTCGAAGAAACTAAACAAGTTACAGATGCGCTAACAATCGATGTAACTGGTGGCGAACAAGATTGGAATCTAGACACCTGGAAGCGCATGATTGATATGCATGCCGTAGATGTTTTGCAGCCAGATGTTATGTATATGGGTGGAATTTGGCGCACACTAAAAGTTGTTGAGATGGCAAATAAAGCTGGCATGCCAGTTACCCCTCACAGCGCTAATCTTTCTTTAGTAACTATTTGCACAATGCACTTGCTTGGTGCAATTCCAAACCCCGGAAAATATCTTGAATTTTCAATCGAAGGTTTTGATTACTACCCACTACAAAAAGATCTATTCCTTGGCGATCCCTTTGCCATCCAAGCTGGGGAAATTCAAATACCACAAGGACCAGGTTGGGGAGTTGAAATTAATCCCGAATGGTTAAGTAAAGCTAAATATCAAGTATCTGAAATTTAATTCGATTCTGTTTTTCGAATCATTCGTTGGTAAAACTTTCCAGGTTGGCGCGAACTTGGTTGTGGATCGCCCATTGAACTAAAACCTAGTTTCTCATAGGCAGCTATAGCTGAGAAATTATCTTGCCACACACCAAGTCCCTGAACCTGCCAACTACGATTTTTTGACTCTGCATCAACGTAATCAAACATCGCCCGCATTAAGCCAACGCCACGAAAATTAGGATCACTCCAACAGCCACCAATCCAACATGTAGCACCAAAATCACCTACAAGATTTTCTACATACATCATTGCTGCATCATGGCCATTTACTGACGCCACTAAGAATGCCTGCTTTGCAAACTCGCTTCGCCATTTTTCTTCATCGAACAGGCACTCGGCTTCATAAGTTCCACCAAAAGCATGAGCGCTATCTAGTAAAGCTTTCAACCGAATATCTCGCAGACGTGGCCATTCATCTGGATGTAGTTCAAAGGTTTTTACCGCGCTAAGCATTGAGCAATTATGCCCTAAGGTTTTTTCTTAGGAATCATTTTCTTAGCATGGTGTTTGGCTTTGATTAATAGTGACTCGGCCCAAGCGAATTCAAGGGCAAGGACTATTAAGCCGGCAATGACAAGTGGCATCGTAAATGGTCCCGGCAGAACAATCAGGGCAAGTCCGGCTAAGACC
>CAINSH010000019.1 GCA_903852955.1 uncultured Actinomycetes bacterium
TATCGCCTCTAGAAATTTCTAGCGCAAAACTTGGATAAATTGATCCAAGTAAAAGAATAACAAGAATAAAGTGTTGTATTTTTTTTGCTATTTTGAGATAACTAATTATTTGTTTTTTTAAAAAAAATAAATGATAAAAAGAGGCTGAAAGTTTTTTATACATCTGAAATTAATAGGGGGTAATTAAAATTACTCAATTAGAAAGCTATTTAATGCACTTAGGGTTTGTTTGGAGTTTGTCTCATCTTTTAATGCTATTCCACTTATCCTGCGCTTATGAGCTTGCGTTACCAGATATCTTAATTTCATTATAGCTTCAGCATCGCTGAGCCCACCATTGCGGATATTCGATATACAATTTCTACTTTCATCTGTGAGACCTACTTTAGGATGCCATGTTAGATAGATGCCCATACTATCTGGTGAGCTTAATCCTGGGCGTTCACCAATCATAACAATAACTAGCTTTGCGGATAACAACTCTCCAATTTCATCACCGATTGCTACCCGCCCTTGTTCGACTACACAAAAAGGTGCAATCATAAATTTCTCTGACTGAAGATTTGTGCAGGCTGTTTTCAGAAAACGTAATGCATTAGTTTCAATAGCTAAGGCGGATAGTCCATCAATAATTACAAAAGCAATATCGTAGTTGAAAGTGTTTGGCGAGAACTTTGCTTTAGTTGTGCGCTTTAGGAGAAATTCCTTTGAAGTTTGGCTGAGTCTTTTACCATAATCAGGCCGCTTCAAATAGGTTGGTCGGTCAATGGCATCGCTCTTGAGGGCAATACTCTCAAGACTCATTGACGAAAAGCTTTGTGTTAAATCAGCACAAAGTTTCGATACATTAAGTTGGAAGTAAACTGCGTCCCGCGCTTGAGCATGATCAAGCTGGAATTTTAATTGTGCATGTGTCGGCAGACTAATTCCAGATCGACCTAATGCGATTCTCGCAGAGGTAAATTGTTTTAATTGAGTCCACGTATTTTCAATAACGCTAAAGGATTTTTTATTAGAACTCATGATAATCGCTGTAAAGCTTTTGCGAAGTTATTCGGTAAATTATGCCCGAGCGTAATAATTTTGTTATCTGTAATAATTCCCATGCTTTGTAACCATATTTCAAATTCTGGAGCAGGTTTCAGATCGAGCACTCGTCTGGCATATAGAGCATCGTGAAATGATGTTGTTTGATAATTCAGCATGATGTCGTCAGCACCCGGCACTCCCATAATAAAATTACATCCTGCCACACCAAGTAGAGTTAATAATACATCCATATCATCTTGATCTGCTTCAGCATGATTGGTGTAACAGACATCGCAGCCCATAGGTATACCAAGTAATTTACCGCAAAAATGATCTTCCAGGCCTGCTCGAATAATTTGTTTTCCATCATAAAGATACTCAGGACCAATAAATCCGACCACCGAATTCACAAGAAGCGGGTCAAAGTGGCGAGCAACTGCATAGGCCCTTGCCTCACAGGTCTGCTGATCTACACCAAAATTTGCTTGTGCAGACAAAGAGCTCCCTTGCCCCGTTTCAAAATACATTACATTATTGCCAACTGTGCCACGTTTTAAGGAATAGGCTGCATCTCGCGCCTCTGATAATAAATTCAAGTCTATGCCAAAACTTCGGTTTGTTGCTTCAGTTCCACCTATTGATTGAAAAACTAGATCAACAGGCGCACCAGATTCAATTGCCATTAGTGTGTTTGTAACATGTGTCAACACACAAGATTGTGTTGGTATCTGATACTGTTGAATTATCTGATCTAGCATTTTAATTAGAAGTGTTACTTGGGCCACATTATCTGATGCAGGGTTAATTCCAATAACAGCATCTCCTGCACCATTCATAAGTCCGTCCAAAATACTTGCTGCAATACCTATAGGATCATCAGTTGGATGATTAGGCTGGAGTCGGGTAGCGAGTCGACCTCGCAGACCAATGGTGTTTCTAAACTTACTAACAACTTCACATTTTTTGCTGACGATGACCAGATCTTGTATGCGCATAATCTTCGATACGGCGGCCACCATTTCTGGAGTTAAACCTTTTGATAAAGCATGCAAAGCAATTGTATCCGCATCATCACTTAGTAACCAGTTTCTAAAGTCACCGATAGTAAGATGTGAGACTGTTTTGAAAGCCTGAATATCATGGCTGTCAATAATAAGTCTAGTTATTTCGTCAGACTCATAAGGAACAACTAAATCATTCAAGAATGTTTTAAGTGGCACGTCTGCCAATGCCATTTGTGCTGCAACTCGCTCCTGGGAATTCATAGCGCCCAATCCTGCTAGGTAGTCACCTGATCTTGTTGGCGATGCTTTTGCCATAAGATCTTTTAAATCTTTAAAAATATAGCTGTGTTGCCCAATTGTGTGGTGATAGCTTTTCATAAATTTATTAAACCAAATTTTTCATGGTGGGCGTTCCAATTTATGGGGGTCAATTTCTAGGATGGGTTAAGAGTCCGCTGCTTGACCAGCTGAGCTAATCCCCCAGAAA
>CAINSH010000020.1 GCA_903852955.1 uncultured Actinomycetes bacterium
CGCCATGCGCTTACGTCGCTTTTTAATTACGGAACCCATATGTCACGCTCTCATTTCTTTCATCGTTATTGCTTAGGGCGTTAGGTTACCTCTAATTGAGGGTAAAAATCGAAACGGTTTCTGCGCTTGCCGTGATGCAGAGCAGGCCCAAATCCTTAGAAAAACTGAGCCCTAAAACTTGGTTCTGCTCGACTGGAGCGCTGTAGCCTGCGTTTATTGCACCTTTAGCGTCGAAACTGACCAGCAGGCTCTGCGCAATTTTTGGTGCCCAGTTTGAAAAGTTAGAGATAGCTGAAGTGGATTGAAAAAACGCATAAGAATTTCCTGAAACATAGGTTGATCCAGTTGAAGCGAATCGATATGTCCATGTTGGGATAAAAGCTGTCGAAAATTTCGTTACCGAACTTTCAATCTTGGCATTTGTAATAACTTCCCCACCTAGTAATAGCGTTGGAGATGCATTAGCCCAACTACGTAGGGCTTTGGTTGCAGAACTGCGTACAACATTTGTGATTTTTCCTAATTTACTTACCTTAACAATGATTCCATCTACTTTGCCCACTAATTTTTTGCCACCTAAGGTTTCAGAGCTAGATCCAACGGCGGTAATTGTTCCGTCACTATTTCTGATAACGGATTCAAAGTTTGTTGCTTCCGTGCCAACATAAATCGGTTTTGAAATTTGCCCTTTTAAATCGGTATTCACGATAAAACCTGAGCTTCCAACTGCGGTTAGGCCGGCTTTATCTGCAACTAATGCATTGATTAACACTGGGGTTTTCAATTGATATGAGAACTGTGTCAGCGATTGTGTTACGGGATTGATAGACCATAGCGAAAAAGCATCTAGGTCTGCCGAGAAAATATCTGGTACAGGGTTTATCTGGTCGGGATTAAGTGGCGATGCACTGGGTGTTGGTGTCGGCAGAGGGCGCAGTAAAGAAGTAGATCCGGCGATCCATACTGTTCCGGAATTATCAACGGCTGCAGCTGTTGCAATGGATGCTGATGATGGGTCAAGGGCAATATTCCAGATTTGAGTGCCGGTGGAATCGATTGCTCTGGCAAAGGATTTATCGCCTTTGTTTCCAAAAATCACAATGATTTTGCCAGAAGTTACTACGCCTGCAAACTCATCTGTGCTTCCGGCCGAAGTAAGTAGTTTGAGCGCTTTAACAGTTGGTTTTTTAGTTGCCGCAAATGCTGAGGGAGAAACTAGAAGCGCGGAAATTATAAAAAAGGAAAAAAGACGTTTCACGCTAATTCCTGCGAGCGATCGCGCGCAGCTTTCATTGCTTTAGAAACCACGTTACCAATGTGATCATTTTCAAAAGATGCAAGCGCAGCAGCTGTTGTGCCGTTAGGGCTGGTTACGTTTTCGCGCAAAGTTGTAGCGCTTTTGCCAGATTGATCCAAAAGTTTGGCGGCGCCAACAATTGTTTGCACAGTAAGTGTTGTGGCATCTTGTTCAGATAGCCCAAGCTCTTTGGCACCTGCGACCATAGCTTCAACAAATCTGAAGAAATACGCTGGCCCGGAACCACTTGTTGCAGTTACTGCATCTTGCAAATCTTCAGCTACTTGAATGACTTTGCCGGTTGCGGCAAGAAAGCCAGTTACAAAATCGGCCTGCTCTGCACTCACTCCGGCCCCAAGTGAAACAGCCGCCATTCCCGCACCAACAAGAGTGGGGGTGTTAGGCATTACGCGAACTACTGGGTTTTCGGTACCAAGTCCCTGTTCGATGAAACTAATTTTCTTTCCTGCAGCAAAAGTGATTACTACCGCTTGTTTATTGATTGAGCTCTTAATTTCATCTAGAACCGAGGCCATATCTTGCGGCTTAACAACCAAAAGGATTGCATCTGCGGCGGCAACATTGGCAGCTAGCTCTTGGCTCACAATTGAATAACGTGTAGTTAATTCATCGGCGCGATCTTTGCGCTTTTCAGAGATAACGATGGATTCTGGCGAAACACCATAAGAAATCAGCGCAGCAATTAGCGCCTCTCCCATTACCCCGGCGCCAATAACTCCAACGTGCTTCATGTAACAAGCCTACCTTTATGCCTGTAGGCTCTGCGACTATGTCTGAAATAAAACCTGGATTTGCGCGTGATTGGGTTGAATTTACTGACCCCAATGATGATGAAGAAATCTTTAAGTGCGACCTCACTTGGTTGACCTCATTTTGGACCTGTATTTATGGCGATGGTTGCCAAGGAGTATTTAAGTCACAACCAAACTCTGGTTGCTGTACCGAAGGTGCCATGTACACCGATGAAGATGATGAGAAGCGCACAGATAAAGCTGCCGCTTACTTAACTCCTGATATGTGGCAGTTTTATTCAGAGGCACGTCCTAAGAAACCTGGCGGACCGTTACGAATTTCAGAAAAAGATGAAGATGGTGATCGTAAAACTCGTCGCGTCGAAGATGGTTGTATCTTCCTTAATCGTAAAGGTTATGAAGCCGAAGGTTTCACTGGAGAATTTGGTTGCGTACTTCATCACTTAGCAATCAAAGAAGGCAAACACTTTGTAGATACAAAGCCCGATGTTTGCTGGCAGTTACCTTTACGTCGTAGTTTTGAAACTCGTGAAGTCGGCGAGCGCGAATATTCGATTACAGTCATCGGAGAATACGAACGCCTTGCATGGGGCGATGGTGGCGATGATTTTGATTGGTATTGCACAAGCAATCCAGTGGCACACGTCGGCAGCGAACCTGTTTACATCTCTAATAAGTACGAGCTCCAAAAACTTATGGGAGAAGCGGCCTATGCCGAACTTGCACGCTTATGCGATCAGCGCGTAGCTGGAATTAAGGATGCACAGAGCCGATCACTGCCCCTGTTTGTCATCCAACACCCAGCAACACTTGCCGCCCAGAAGAATTAGTCAGTAGTTCGTTCTAGGCTCTACCCATGGCCAAGGTTGAAAAAGATCCATTCCGCTGCAGTGAATGCGGTTGGACATCGCAAAAATGGGTTGGCCGATGCGGTGAATGCCAAACATGGGGAACCGTAGAAGAACTTGCCGCACCTAAGAAACTCTCACTTGTTGCCGGAAATGTCACCAGCAAAGCAACTCCCATCGGCGATGTTGATTTATCTGCAGCGCATGCACGACCTACTGGAGTTTCTGAACTAGATCGCGTACTCGGTGGCGGATTAGTTCCAGGAGCTGCAATCTTGTTGGCCGGTGAACCAGGCGTTGGTAAATCCACATTATTGCTTTCAGTTGCAGCGCAAACTGCAGCTAAAGGGATCTCTGCGCTCTATGTAAGCGGTGAAGAATCTGCCTCACAAGTTCGTTTACGTGCTGAACGAATTAAAGCGATTGATCCACAGCTTTACCTTGCATCCGAAACCGATCTTGGCGCAGTGATTGCCCATATCGATGCAGTTAAACCACAGTTACTAATTATTGACTCAGTACAAACTATTGGCAGCAGCACCGCCGATGGTTCACCTGGCGGAGTAACTCAGGTGCGCGAAGTTGCCGGCGCACTCATTCGAATTTGTAAAGACCGCGATATCACGTTGCTGTTAGTTGGACACGTGACTAAAGATGGATCTATTGCCGGCCCACGCTTGCTCGAACATATAGTTGATGTAGTGCTGCAGTTCGAAGGTGAACGCCACTCACGTCTTCGTTTGATTCGTGCAATTAAAAATCGTTTCGGTGCATCAGATGAAGTTGGTTGTTTTGATTTAAGCGATTCCGGAATCGAATCTGTTTTAGATCCAACTGGATTATTTACTTCCCGTCACGCCGAACCAGTTCCTGGAACTTGCGTAACTGTCACCCTTGAAGGCCGTCGGCCACTTCTTGCCGAAATCCAAGCACTTGTAAGTCAAGGTCGCGAAAACGATTTTGGAAACGCACGTCGTGTGGTTTCTGGTCTTGATTCTGCCCGTACTTCAATGACTTTAGCGGTGCTCGAACTTCGCGCAGGCATCCGAGTTGGTGGTCGCGATGTTTATGCAGCCACTGTTGGCGGCATGAAGATGTCAGAACCTGCCGCAGATTTAGCTCTTGCTTTAGCAGTTGCATCGGCCGCTAAAGGTCTAGCGCTTCCATCTGATTTAGTTGCAATCGGTGAAGTTGGTTTAGCTGGTGAAATCCGCAAAGTCAGTGGTGTAGATCGCCGCTTACAAGAGGCTTTCCGCTTAGGTTTTAAACGGGCGTTAGTTCCAACTGGATCTGAAACAAAGATTGCTGGCATGGAGATCGTTGAAGTTTCACGACTTGATCAAGCTCTCAAACGGGTAAAAATAACTGGCGAATGAACCCGCTCGAAAAACCAATAGTTAACTGGTTTAAGAAAAATAAACGCGATCTTCCTTGGCGCAACACAACGCCATGGGGTGTCATGGTTAGCGAGTACATGTTGCAACAAACCCCCGTTAATAGAGTTTTACCTAAATGGCACGAATGGATGAAGCGTTGGCCAACTCCTAAAGATTTAGCGAAAGCAACACCGGCCGAAGTTATTACTGCTTGGGGCCGTCTTGGATATCCACGACGTGCACTTCGCCTGCATGCCGCGGCCCAAATTATTGCCGAAGATTTCAATAATCAAGTGCCCACCGAAACTCATATTCTGCAAACACTTCCCGGAATCGGTGAATACACCGCAGCTGCCATAACGGCTTTCGCTTTTGAACAACAATCCTTAGTCATGGATGTAAATATTCGGCGGTTGTTAACACGCATCATTGATGGAAACGAACATCCCAAACCGGCACCCACCGTCAAAGAAAAAGCGTCGCGCCTTGCACTTCAGCCAACTAAGAACGCACACATCTGGGCCGCAGCAACAATGGAGCTCGGCGCACTTGTTTGTACTTCAAAGAATCCAATCTGCGAAAAATGCCCAGTTATTAGCCAATGTAACTGGCGCAAAAATGGTTATCCAAAAACTGATTTAGTACGAAAATCACAGGATTGGCACGGCACCGATAGAAAATGTCGCGGAACAATCGTTCAAGCCCTTCGTGAAAATCAATCGTTGACTGAAAATGCAATTATGAAACTCTGGCCCGATCAGTCACAGGTAGAAAAAGCCCTGAAAACTCTGCAAGCAGATTTACTCATTGAAGCTATCCCCCGCAATCGTTATAGACTTCCACAATGATCCGCGTAGCCGTTAAAGAAGATGCGCCACGTATTCTGCAGTTAATTAAAGATTTAGCTGAATATGAAAAAGCACCGCTTGAAGCGAAAGCAACCCTTGAGCAAATTGAAGAAACAATATTTGGCAACAATCCAACTGCTTTTTGCCATGTCTGCGAAGTTGAGGGCCAAGTTATTGGCATCGCTATTTGGTTTTTAAACTATTCAACATGGCTAGGCAAACCTGGCCTCTATCTTGAAGATCTCTACGTAGATCCAGCTTTTCGCGGCAAAGGTTACGGCCTAGCCTTCCTTAAGACCCTCGCCAAAATCTGTATCGACCGTGGTTATGAAAGGTTCCAATGGTGGGTTCTTGATTGGAACGAACCATCAATTGAATTCTATAAATCCATAGGCGCGGTAGCCATGGATGAATGGACGATTTTCCGAGTCAGTGGAGATGCTTTAAAGAAATTAGGGTCTGGCGCTTAAACTCACGGGAATTACAATTTCGTTGTACTGCAAAAAACTAGGTTTAAATGGCGGATCAAAGCGCGCAACTCTTGTTTCATCCGATAATTCAATATTTTCTTTAGCTGCTACAGAGCGCAATTGAGCGGTTTTCTTTTCAATTAACTGCCTTGTTGCTTTGCCACGGAATGAAAGTGCAACGCATCTCTCTGAATCTAAATCGCGTAATACAACTCTTGAATCATTTGGCAATGGCATGTCAGCAAGAGTGCTTCCTGCGGGCATCACAAAGGAGACAAACCATTCATTTGCCGGAATTGCTTCGCTGCGTTGGGCAGTTATTACAGGGGCGGTCATGGCGATTTTTTCCGAAGTTTTATTGCCCTTAGAGATATAACTAAAAAGTGAGCCAAAAGCAGCGCTAGTCGCACTAGAGTAATTAGCAGCGATTTTAACTTCAGCAATTACGCAGGGCTTGTACTCACGCATTTCAAAACCTGCATAGGTTTTTATAGTCTCAAATTCTTGTCTCTTCGTCATATTTTGAGAATACCCCGAAACTATTAAATAACTTGCACAGTTATGGTGTGCAAGCCCTCTGCCCCATTAGGGTCAATTGGAACATTAGCAGTTGATTGCATATTGCCAGCACTGTCAATTGCGCGCACAGTTACTTGATGTGCCCCTTTTGTTGCGTTCCAGTCAATCCACCATTGGCGCCACGTTGTCTTTGCAATTTCTGGGCCAAGAACTGCTGTACGCCAAGGTTGATCATCAATTTGAACTTCGATTTTAGAAATCCCAACAAGTGGCGCCCAAGCAACGCCTGCAATTGCCACAGGGCCAACGGCAACTTCGCCATAATCAAGTGGGGTATCTATTCGAGATTGCAGCTTGATTGGACCACGTTCAGACCAACCACGTTGAATCCAATAACCGTGTTTTTGATCAAAACGTGTCAGTTCAATTCGAGTTAGCCATTTAGTTGCAGACACATACCCAAATAGTCCGGGCACAATGATTCGGGCTGGCCAACCATGTTTATCTGGAAGAGCTTCGCCATTCATTGCAACTGCAATCATGGCATCTCGGCCATCAAGGGCTGCAAGTGGAAACCCAGCA
Organism: uncultured Actinomycetes bacterium; assembly: GCA_903852955.1. Classification (GTDB taxonomy): domain Bacteria; phylum Actinomycetota; class Actinomycetes; order Nanopelagicales; family Nanopelagicaceae; genus Planktophila. The sequence goes on from CAINSH010000020.1 coordinate 6,714, forward strand.
GAAAATCCATCAACTGAATAACCCATTACTTGATCAGCGCTCGAATCTGGTTGTGCCTCATTTATTAGATCATCTAAACGAATTCCTTGCCATCTCGCGTTTCCGATTAATCTGCCACCCACTTCATTTGAAACACAAGCAATCGTGTCATCGAGTTCAAATGTTGGACGAGCTATTAATTGATCATAAGTAAGTGTTATTGGTTTTGAAACTAAACCATTGATTTCTAACTTCCATGTATCAAGTGAAACCTGTGGCAGGGTGTAAGCGGTATCAATACGGAAGAAATCTTGGTTGGGAGTAAATAACGGTGAGAGTCCTGGGGTTTGCAATGCAGGATCCAGTGGCGGTGGAGGCAAGGATTTAAAAGGTTTAGGAATTAACGCCTTAGTCCTATTTATTTGTTCTACCGCTTTTTGTGAAAAGATTTTTGCGCTTGCAGTTACCGACAGAGTTACAGCACCAATCGCTCCTGCAGCCTTAAATAAACTGCGGCGTGAGATCTGCATAGGCAGAACGGTAACTGTGAATGACAGTCTCTGCCATTGGAAATGACTGAACTAGCGCAGAACTGGTTTCAACTTAGGCGGTTGGGGCTTCTGCAAGATCTTCAGGTGAATCAGGCATCGCTGCCTTAGCTGCACCTTTAAATGTGAAGATTGCATCGGTGCCTTCGCCCTCAGCGTCAACCACAATGATTTCGCCGGCTTTAAGTTCTCCGAACAAAATGCGCTCTGACAATGCATCTTCGATTTCACGTTGAATTGTTCGACGCAATGGACGCGCACCAAGAAGTGGGTCATAACCACGCGCAGCAAGTAAATCCTTAGCTGCAGGTGTTAGTTCGATGCCCATATCTTTTGCCTGTAAGCGATCATCAAGGTTCTTCACCATCAAATCAACGATCTGAATAATCTGATCCTTAGTTAACTGGTGGAAGACAATGACATCATCGATGCGGTTGAGGAATTCAGGTCGGAAATGAGACTTAAGCTCCTCATTTACCTTGCCCTTCATGCGATCGTAATTTGTTTGATCATCATCGCTGTTAGCAAAACCAAGACCCAGGCTCTTAGAAATATCGCGAGTACCAAGGTTTGTAGTCATAATGATTACAGTGTTTTTGAAGTCAACGGTGCGGCCTTGAGAATCTGTAAGGCGACCATCTTCAAG
>CAINSH010000021.1 GCA_903852955.1 uncultured Actinomycetes bacterium
CAACAGCTAATGTATAAAGCGGTGACCCGTCGCCGCGAACTAAAACAAAGTCAGGCACAAATTTATGATCAAAGGCTACTTCCCCACGGATTAAGTCATTAAAAACTGTGCCGCCATCAGGCATACGCATTCGAACTACAGGTTGGCGACCATCGGCTTTATAGGCAGCAATCTGATCAGCAGTTAAGTCACGGCAATGTCCGTTGTAACCAGGGGCTACATTTGCTGCGCGCTGTGCTTCGCGAACTGCTTCTAACTCTTCAGCTGAGCAATAGCAGTGATAAGCATCTTTTTGATCTAAAAACTTTTGTGCCCATTCGGCATAAATATCTAAACGTTGTGACTGCAAATATGGTCCGTTGTCGCCACCAACTTCTGGGCCTTCATCCCAGTTAAGCCCTAGCCACTTTAAAGTATCGATTGCAGCTTGAATGTATTCATCTGTAACACGCGTTGTATCTGTATCTTCAATGCGAAAAAGGAAAGTTCCACCTGTATGGCGGGCATATGCCCAATCAAAAAGAGCGGTTCGGATGTTGCCAACATGCAAGTCTCCAGTAGGAGAAGGTGCGAAGCGGACTTTAACTTTTTTACTCAATGTATTAATCACCCTTTGCTTACTTTGTTGGTTAATTCGCCTAAACCTTCAATTGCCATAGTTGCATGCCCTCCAGCAACCATCGGACCAATTCCTGCCGGGGTACCGGTCAAAATTACATCACCTGGCAATAGTGTCATTACCCGGGAAACAAAGTTAATGATTTCGGGAACTTTAAACATCATGTCACTTAACTGTGCCGATTGTTTAACTTCGCCATTTACTGTTGCCGTAATTTTTTGAGTTCCAGGGACGAAATCTGTATCAATCCAGGGACCAATTGGACAAAAAGTGTCGAAACTCTTGGCACGAGTCCACTGGCCATCTTTTTTCTGTAAATCGCGCGCAGTTACATCGTTGGCAATTGCGTAACCAAAGATCACATCGTTTACTCGTTCTACGGGCACATCTTTACAAAGTCTGCCAATAACAATGGCTAGTTCAGCTTCATGGTCAACGCGTTCTGACATATCTGGCCAGATGATTGTGTCATTCGGTCCGATGACTGAAGTATTTGGCTTTAAGAAAATAATCGGTTCTTCAGGAACAACGCCTCCCATTTCAGCTGCGTGGTCTGCATAGTTCTTTCCGATGCAAACAACTTTAGAACGCGGGATGACAGGCGCCAATAAACGTACCTTTGACGCTGCAACAGTTGCGGCAGTTTTTTGAATTCCAGAATAGATTGGATCGCCCGTAATTACAGTAATTGTGCCGTCATCTTCAAGGGTTCCAAAGAGTGGATCGGTTCCAAGGCCTGAATCTGGACCAGGTGAGAATCGGACGATACGCATTGAGCAATTCTATCGGTTACTCGTGGTCTTCAATCTCTTTCTCAAGACGCTCAATTAATACGCTACTAATTCTGCGGCGGCGACCTAGTGGGCGCTCTGACGTGATTGACCAGCCATGTAATGAAACAGTTGATCCGGCAATAGGCACGCGGCCAAGCTTTTGTGCCATTAATCCGCCAATTGTGTCGACATCTGCAAAATCTTCTTCGCTGATTTCAATTTTTAATTCATCGGCTAAATCCTCGATATGCAATGAGGCATTTGCACGCGCCTTATCAGGTGATAACCAAATGAAGTCATCTTCACCGTCATCGAATTCATCTTCAATCTCTCCAACGATTTCTTCAATAATATCTTCGATGGTGATGATTCCGGCAGTTCCGCCATATTCATCTACAACTACGGCCAAGTGAATCTGATTGCGTTGCATCTCTTTTAATAGATCATCGGCCATTTTTATCTCAGGCACAAAAGTTGCCGGGCGCATGTGTTGCTCGATATTTTCACTTTGCTCTGCATCATGGTGATCAAGTGCGCGCTTAGCTAAGTCCTTAACATAAACAATTCCAATGATGTTATCTGGTCCGCTCCCGACAACTGGAATACGAGAAAAGCCTGAACGTAGAGCAAGAGATAGCCCTTGACGAAGCGTTTTATCCTTTTCAATCCAGACCATATCGGTGCGAGGAACCATAAGTTCGCGTACCAAAGTGTCGCCAAGTTCAAAAACAGAGTGAATCATTTCGTGTTCATCTGATTCCACTAAACCACGTTCGTGTGCTTGATCTACTAGATCGCGAAGTTCAGCCTCTGATGTAAATGGGCCTGAGCGAAAACCTTTACCCGGAGTGAGGGCATTTCCTACGGCGATAAGTAATTTAGTGACCGGTCCTAATAAGAAAGCCAATGCATAAGCCACGATAATTCCGTAGCGCGCATATTTATGTGGCTGTTGCTTGCCTAAAGTTCGTGGCCCAACACCAACAACTACATAAGAAAGCACAACCATGATTGCAACGGTCAATGCCATTGCTTGGGCCGAAGAGTATTGGTGAAGTAAAATAACTGCCAGCAATACTGTTGCGGTGAATTCGCAGAGTTTGCGGACCAACAAAATTACATTGAGATATCGAGCCGGTTGAAGACTGTATTTGCGCAGTAGAGCTCCCCCGCGCTTTCCCTCTAACTCTTCAACAACAATGCGTGAAATTGAGGTAAGTGCAGATTCGGATGCGGCTAGAAAACCTGCAAATGAAAGAAGCCCGATAATGCTAATGATTGCTAACTGGTTCATTGGCTTTGCTTCCATTTTTCTACGATTGTCTCCTGAAGTGCAAACATTATTTTTTCTTCTTCAGGTTCGGCATGGTCATAACCAATAATGTGAAGCAGGCCGTGCGTGGCTAAAATATAGATCTCATGCTCGGCCGAATGTCCGGCAGTTAAAGCTTGGGCGGCGGCAAAAGTTGGACTAATCATGATGTCGCCAAGAGTTACAACTTCGCCTTCGGTTTCTGGCATATCCATTGGGAATGAAAGTACATCCGTGCTTCCTGGTTCATCCATCCACTTAATGTGAAGCTCGGTCATGTATTGATCATCAATAAAACCAACATTTAAATCACAGTCAGGGTTGAGTTTTAATTCAGCCATGGCAAAAGTTAGTAAGGAAGTTATCTCCGCGCCGGGAACTAACTGCCCTGAAGTATTCGTGAGTTCGATTGTCATTATTTGCGAATCGGACGAAGCGCTTGTTTAGCTTCATCGAATTTGTCATAAGCCTTAACGATGTCCCCAATTAGTCGGTGACGAACAACATCTTCGGCAGTAAGTTCAAGAAAAGCAATATCGTCGATATCTTTTAAGATATCGCGCACAACCCGAAGGCCAGAATGTTGACCATTAGGAAGATCGATTTGTGTTACATCCCCTGTGATAACCATTTTCGATCCAAAACCAAGACGGGTTAAAAACATCTTCATCTGCTCAGGAGTTGTGTTTTGCGCTTCATCTAAAATAATAAAAGCATCATTAAGCGTACGCCCGCGCATATAGGCAAGCGGAGCAACTTCGATGATTCCACTTTGCATCATGCGGGGAATCATTTCAACGTCAATCATGTCATGCAGCGCATCAAAGAGTGGACGCAAATACGGATCGATTTTTTCATTAAGGGTTCCAGGCAAGAAACCTAAATGTTCGCCAGCTTCAACGGCTGGGCGAGTCAAAATAATTCGATTTACTTTCTTAGCTTGCAACGCAGAAACTGCTTTTGCCATTGCTAAATAAGTCTTTCCAGTTCCTGCCGGTCCAATTCCAAAAGTTACTGTGTTCTCTTCAATGGCATCTACATAACGCTTCTGGTTGGCAGTTTTTGGTCTAATTGTTCGCCCGCGATTGCTAACGATATTAAGTGATAAAACTTCTGCAGGATGATCAACCGGCTTACTTTCAAGCATTGCAATGGATCGATTTACGGCATCTACAGTGAGTGTGTTGCCAGAACGAATAACAACTAAAAGTTCGGCAAAAAGGTTTTCCAGTGCGATGCAATCAACATGAGGCCCACGCAAAGTGATTTCATTTCCGCGGACTGTGATGTTGACAGAGGGAAAGGCTGCTTCAACTACTCGAAGGTTGTCATCGTGTGGTCCAACCAGTGCAACCATAGGAATGGCCGTAGGGACCGTGATGAGTGTGCGTTCCATTAATGCCAAATCTATCTTTAACCGGGAGGCCAAGCCAGTCCACGCCCACCAAGTAGATGCATGTGAGCGTGGAAAACGCTTTGGCCAGCCTCTTGGCCGGTGTTAAAAACAGTGCGATAACCAGTTAAAGCATTGGTCTGCGCAATTTGGGCCGCAGCCGAAAAAACCTCCGCCGTAAGCGTTGGAGAAATCTTGGCAAGCTCGGCCGCATTTTCAACATGTAGCGTTGGGATTATCAAAACATGCGTTGGTGCCTGTGGGTCGATGTCATTGAAAGCTATGACATTTTCATTTCGAAAAACTATTGTTGCAGGAATATCTCCGGTGATAATTTTGCAAAACAAGCAGTTGGGATCTAAAGCCACGTAATTACCATACCTTGAGCAACGCTGAAATTGCAGCGACTGCAGCAATTCCTGCATGTGCCGAGCGCAGAATTGGCCGGCCCATTAGCGCAACTTTCGCCCCGGCCTCAACGAATTGATCCAACTCGGTTGGAGTAATTCCACCTTCTGGTCCAATAATTACAAGCAAGTTAGCAACATTGTGAGAAGAAATGGCATCACTTAATTTCGTTGTTGAACTCTCGTGGAAGACAACTGCTAAGTCGCTTAATCTGATTGCGTCGCAGATTTGTTCAGTAGTTGCAATATCTGAGACTTCGGGGATTCGCAGTCTGCGCGATTGTTTACTTGCTTCACGGGCCGTTACTGAAAATTTTTCTGATGCCTTGCCGATGCTGCGCGATGCTTGCCACGGAACAATTCGATCAACACCAGCTTCTGTCAGAAGTTCTATTGCCTCTTTTGCGCGATCGCTTTTAGGCAACGCCTGCACCACAGTGATTGTGGTCGGCAAAGCTTCCTGGAATCCAGATGCAATGACTTCGACTTCAAGAGACTTCTTCTTAACAGCAAAGGCTTTTACTTGTGACCATGTGCCTTGCCCATCACTTAGCATAAAGATGTCGCCGGCTTTCATTCGCAGAACGCGGATTGCATGGTTTGCATCTTCGCTATCAAAGTCATAAATCTGTCCGACTTGGGTTGGCAGGTTATCTACAAAAAATAGAGTCAACATTATTTATTAAACGCACCTTTTATTTTTGAGAAAATGCCACCGTCGTGCCCTTTTACATGAGCTTCGCCTGATTTTTCTCCACGAATCTCGGCAAACTTCTTCAACAATTCTTCTTCTTCGCGATTTAATTTAGTAGGTGTCTGTACCTCAATGTGAACTACTAAGTCTCCGCGACCACCATGGCGCAAACGAGTCATTCCCTTGCCCTTAATTGCAACTGGGGTTCCACTTTGAGTTCCTGGTTTTACATGTACTTCAACTGGGCCATCTAGCGATTCAACAGTCACTGTTGTGCCGATTGCCGCTGCCGACATCGATACCGCAAGTGACATATGCAAAGTGTCACCTTCGCGGATTAGATAATCATGATCTTTCTCAACTATTTCAACATAGAGATCTCCAGCTGGGCCTCCACCATGACCGACTTCGCCGCGACCAGATAGTTGAATCCGATTTCCAGTTTCAACGCCGGCAGGAATTTTTACTTGAATATTTTGACGAGAACGTACCCGACCTTCTCCGGCACATTCACGACAAGGGTTTTGAATAATGCTGCCGTATCCACCGCATGCATTACATGGTCTTGACGTCATTACTTGGCCGATTACAGAGCGCACAACTTGTTGAGTTTCACCGCGTCCCTTACAGACTGCGCAAGTGCTTGGTTGTCCGCCATCGATGCAACCGCTTCCGGTGCACTTTGGACAGACAACGGCGCTTTCTACGGTGATTTCGCGATCGGTGCCAAAACATGCTTCGTGCAGATCAACTTGTACGCGTATTAAAGAATCCTGACCTGCGCGCATACGTGGCCTTGGACCACGCGATCCACCGCCGCCAAAAAATGCATCCATGATGTCGCTAAATCCGCCACCAAATCCGCCACCGCCAAAATTACTTCCACCCATGTCATATGACTGGCGCTTTTGTGAATCGCTTAATACTTCATAGGCAGCAGTAATCTCTTTGAATTTATCCTGAACCGCAGGGTCTGGATTTACATCCGGGTGTAGTTCGCGGGCCAATTTTCGATATGCCTTTTTAATTTCATCAGCAGAAGCTTCGCGTGAAACACCTAATGTTTGATAATGATCGCTCAACTTATGCACCTTCGTTTATAAATCGGCCGACATAACGTGCAACAGCAGACACTGCCGCCATTGATCCTGCGTAATCCATACGAGTTGGTCCAATGACGCCTAACGCACCCAGCGGTGCATTTTCAGAGCCATAACCTACGGCAACCAATGACGTTGTTCGTAAGCTGGCATCACTTTGTTCTGCGCCAATTCGAACTTTAACTTTTTCGTTGGCATCTCCTAACAAACGCAATAAAACAACTTGTTCTTCAAGGGCTTCAAGGACCGGATGCATAGTTGTTGAAAAATCCTCTTGGAAACGGGCCAAGTTAGCAGTACCTGCAAGAACAATCTTTTCTTCAGGACGCTCCATAGACATTTCTATAACCGTAGAGACCACAATCGCCACATCCTTGCGCTCATTTGCGCCATAACTTTCCATAACTCCGGTAATGCGATCAGCAACTTCTGGAAGTCGATGTCCCATCATGGCGTTATTGAGTTGTGTGCGAAGTGCGTTTAAGAAACCTTCAGAAACATCTTGAGTTAGTTCAATTATTCGTTGCTCAACTCGACCAGCATCAGTAATTAAAATCATCATCAATCGTGAAGCATTTAGTGCAACTAATTCAATGTGGCGAACTCGTGATTTAACCATCGATGGATACTGAACTACAGCCACTTGTTTGGTTACATCAGCCAATAAACGAACGGTACGCATTACGACATCATCTAAATCAAGTGCGCCTTCTAAAAACGTTTCGATTGCACGACGTTCGGCCGAAGATAACGGCTTAACCGTGGCTAATTTATCTACGAAAACTCGGTAACCGCGATCAGTTGGAATTCGACCGGCGCTGGTATGTGGCTGGGTAATCAAGCCCTCTTCTTCAAGCACGGCCATTTCATTGCGAATGGTGGCGGGTGAAATTCCTAAGCCATGTCGATCTGCGATTGATTTTGACCCGACAGGTTCCTGCGTCGCAACATATTCATCGACAATTGCGCGAAGGATTTCAAGACGGCGTGATGACATAGTGGGCCTAGGTTACTAGAAAGTTATTTCTCGCACGATTCGATCTGCAATTAAGCGCCCTACCGGCGTCAGCAGCACTCGATCTTCATGCAGTTCGATATAACCGTTTTCACGGTAGGTAGCAAGGATTTCTAGTTGATGTGGTTGAAGAAGTGCAATCTCCAACCCTTCTCGCATCCGAATTCCCAGCATGATTGATTCTCGAGCCATTTGTTCGGGCGTCAAAGTTTCGCTTTCCTGTACTGGTGAATCACCTTTAAAAAGCTTTTCTTTATAAGCGTTTGGATGTTTTACATTCCAAAAACGTTTTCCATCAAGGTGAGAATGTGCACCAGGTCCAAGGCCCCACCAATTCTTATTTTCCCAATAAGCAATGTTGTGGCGACATTCATGTCCTGGCTTTGCCCAGTTAGAAAGTTCGTACCAGCTAAATCCTTTTTCCTCGCAGAGTTGATCAACTAGCAAATACATATCCGCCATCAAATCATCATCGGGCATAGTTAATTCTCCGCGCTTAATCTGCGCAGCAAGCTTTGTCCCAGTTTCAACGATAAGTGCGTAAGAACTTATGTGATCGATATCTAATGAAAGCGCTTCGACTACAGTTTCGCGCCAATCATCTAAGGACTCCCCAGGAGTTCCGTAAATGAGATCCACGCTAATACTTTCAAAACCTGCACTACGCGCTAAATCAACTGCACGCTTAACATTTTCAGGGTTGTGCGTGCGATCAAGTGCGGCTAAAACATGCGGCTTTGCCGACTGCATTCCGAATGAAATTCGATTAAAACCAACTTCCAAATACCGTTTTAGTTTTTCAGCCGTTACTGAATCTGGATTAGCTTCAAGAGTTATTTCGCAGTCTGCAGTTATTCCATTGCGCGCCTTAATCGCTGTAATCACCCGTCCTAAATCATCTGCCGGCAAAAGCGAAGGCGTACCTCCCCCGAAAAAGATCGTTGGGACTTGATCCTTTGGCGCAGCTTCTAGCTCCCGTAAAACTGCATCAATGTAATCGTTACTTACGATTTCAAGTGTTGCGCCATCTTGCAACTCACTTGGCGTATAAGTATTGAAGTCGCAGTAACCGCACCGCTTAATGCAGTACGGGATATGTACATAAAAAGAGAGTGTCATTGCCCGGCTTTGCGTGCTGCCTTTACCTTTTCAATATCGGCATCAGTGGC
>CAINSH010000022.1 GCA_903852955.1 uncultured Actinomycetes bacterium
GGCCGTTGCGCTGGCAACGCGTGGACCAGTCTGCGTAATTGCAGGTGCCGGTACTGGAAAAACTCGAGCAATTACACATCGCATTGCATACGCCGCAGCAATAAATGTTATGGATCCACATAAAGTTCTAGCGCTGACTTTTACCGCCCGTGCTGCGGGAGAAATGCGTATGCGACTTCGCTCTTTAGGCGTCCCGGCTGTTGCTGCTCGCACAGTGCACGCTGCAGCCCTTAAGCAATTAACTTACTTTTGGCCACAGGTTTTTGGCGGCCGAACCCCTGATTTGATTACTTCAAAGACGGCATTTATTACCGAAGCGATTAAACGTGCAGAGCTAACAGGGGAATTATCAATTACTTCACGGGATTTGATGCGAGATATCGCCTCTGAAATCGAGTGGGCAAAGGTCAGCGAAGTTGCACCAAGTGATTACTTATCTGAACTCGGAAAGCGCACAGTTAAGCCACGAATTAATCCTGAACAAATAGCCAAGGTCTACACCGCCTATGAATCGGTCAAACACCAAGAACGAGCCATGGACTTTGAAGATGTCTTGTTGCTTACAACAGCCATGATCGAGCAAGAGCGAGAAGTGCGAGAGCGTGTACACGATCAATACCGTTTCTTTACCGTCGATGAGTATCAAGATATTTCACCTTTGCAGCAGCGGCTTATAAATGCTTGGCTAGGTTCTCGACAAGAGATTTGCGTTGTCGGTGATCCTGCACAAACTATTTATTCATTTGCTGGTGCTACACCGGTTTTTCTCAACTCATTTACGCAACGTTTTCCAGAAGCCGAAGTCATTCGCCTAACAACTGGTTACCGATCTACTCCTGAAATTACTTTTATGGCCAACTCTGTTTTGCGCAAAGCACAAATGGGGCAAGAGTTAGTTGCACTCAATGATCATGGTGACAAACCTTCAGTTGATGCCTATTCCGATGAATCCGCTGAAATCGCCGGCATTATTAGTTCCATCACGCAGTTAATTTCGCAGGGAACTGCGCCACAGGAAATTGCGGTTTTAGCTCGCACTAATAACCAACTCAATACGTTAGAACGCGCGATGAATATTGCAAAAGTTCCTTATCAAGTACGCAACAGCGAACGTTTCTTTGATCGCCCTGATGTGCGTGAGTTTCTAAAACTTGTGCGCAATGCTTCAGTGATTCCGACCGAGGGAGTTGTTTGGTTGGATGAACTTCGTACATTGGCACAACCATTCTTAACTGGTGCACACATCGATGGAATCGCCGCACTTTTACACCTAGCTCGCGAACTAGATGCCGATAATGGATTTTCGCCGAAGAATTTACGGACATACCTTCGCGAATTAGAAGATCGAGTCCAGCAAAATAATCCGCCAACAATGCCAGTTACAACTCTTGCAACGTTGCATGCAGCTAAAGGTCTTGAATGGGAGCGCGTATTTTTAATGGGAGTCAGCGAAGGCCTACTTCCGCTAGAAAATAACTCAACAACTGGGGATCAGGCCTCGATTGATGAAGAACGCCGTCTGTTTTATGTTGGAATCACACGGGCCAAAGTCGACCTACACATGAGCTATCGAGGCAAACCATCGCGGTTTTTAACTGAAGCTGGCCTTATTACTGGCTAGTTACGCCTAGATGCGAAGTAATTAATTAACTTGCACGAGCATCGCCCCATGCTTTACCCTTGCACTTCATCGATTTCATGGCGAAAACGATGATGGATAGAAGGGAAAGCGAATATGTCTACAAACTCATTCGCACCAGCAAACGCAATGCGTTCTGCTGTAATTCCTTCTGCTCATACAACCAATAAGCCTGCATCTTGGCATACAACAAAGCCAGCGTTTTACGCCGCTTTTTATGCCGGATACGAGGCCACTGGTGGTTCTACTCGATAACATCGAATTAGAACTAGAAGCCAAAGGCCTCGAATCCACAAGGATTCGGGCCTTTTTCTTTATCCCGACAAATAAAAAGAAACCACAGCAGTACCCAACAGAAGATCTGTTGGCCAACAAAGGAAGAAGAGGTGAGAACTATGAGCGTTCTCTTCAGCGAACTACTAGTACCAGGTTGGGCAGATGAAAAGATTGGTTTAGATGCAGTTACTGGCACCTACGCCGACGGTTCATCATTTAATTTGCCATGCCATACAGCAGACCCTGAACTCTTCTTCTCAGAAGCCGAGTTACAGATTGCCGAAGCTAAATCTCTCTGCGGTGGCTGTCCTGTGCGCGCACAATGTCTAGAAGGTGCGATGTCGCGTCAAGAACCTGTCGGAGTGTGGGGCGGAGAACTCTTTGAAGATGGCCAAGTGATCGCTAAAAAGCGCAAAGCTGGCCGTCCTACGTTGAGTGAAGTTGCTGCGCGCGAAAACGATTCTTCAGATGTGGCTGCCTAATAAACGCGTGCTGACTAGCTTGCAAAAAGATTCAAGTTTGTGAGCGAAGGCCAAAGCGCAAAGAGAATTGAAATAGGCAGAATGAGAAACACCACTGGAATCATCATTGAGACTTCGGCTTTTCCGGCTGCATTCATAATTCGATTTCTTTGATTTCCACGGGCTTCAACGGAATGCCGAGAGAGAACTTCAATCAGTGGTGCACCGCGCAAAGTTGCAGTCACAACTGCATCTACAAAGCGCCTGATCATTATTGATTTCACTCGGCGACCCATTGCATCCAGAGTTACATGTAATGGTGCGCCAGTGCGTATCTCAGAGATGACTACGCCAAACTCCTGCGCTAAAGCTCCATCGGCAGTTTGCGCAATTCGAAGCATCGCCTGCATTGGTGTTTCACCAGCAGCGATTGCCAAAGTCATCATTTCAATAATTGCAGGAAATTCAGATTCGATTTTTTCGCGGTATTTCTTGATTTCTGAACTCAATTGTCGATCGATTATTACAAAAAAACCTACTGAGACCAGAGCAGTTATGAGAACCGTAGAAATTAGGCTCTTGCCTGTACTCAGAAGGAAAACCATTGATAAGGAAGAACCCGCGGCGCAGTATCCAATCTGGCGAATCCTAAAAGCCTCATAATCACGCTCGCTTCGGCGACCCAACTCTTCAAGGCGTGCTCGTATTCCGCTTCGATCTCTTGAGCGAGCAGCAGCTGACCTAGTGCGAACTTCGAGTGTGCTCAGCGCGTCATCTTCGCAAATAAGTAAGAGTGCGCCAGGGATAGCAAAGAGCATTGATAGAAAAACTATTTGCATCATTTTGAGTTAACCCTTTGATACGCATGGGCTTGCTCAGAGTGCAATTTTGTAAAAACTCTTGGCGTTTGAGGCAAGCGCCCCAATCTATTCATCCACGCGTATGCAATACCTGTCATTGCTAAACCAGCGATGAGAATAAAACCTCCAGTTGGAGTTGAAAAAGCAATTGCCGTACTTGGTTGTGTCGAAAGAAGAAGTAGCAATATCCAAGGGGCGACGGCTGACATGTGAGCAGAATTTCTAATCCAATTATGTTTGATTTCAATCTCACGGCGAAGCGCAAGATCCTGCCGAAGAAAATCTCCAAGGGTTCGCAGTATTGAAAGTAACTCACTTCCGCCGAGCGCTTTTGAAATCAGGAGCGCTTCGAAAATCTGGTCACTGCCGTGGTTATTAAATAGCGTCTTAATCTCTTCAATCGCAGTTCCAAGATCTCCATCTCTATACAAGGATGTTCGAAATTGCGTGAAAGCTGGCCGCAAAATTTCGGGCCCGCGTGTAGCTAGACCAACAAGAGATTCTGAAAGTGAGAGTCCTGCTTGAATTCCAGACATTAGGTGATCAATAACCTCTGGCCAAGCCGCGATTAAATCTGCCTGATTATGAGTTGATTTGTTTTTCTGTGTAACAAAAGTTGCACCACCTGCGAGAGCTCCAAAAGCCGCCGCAATAGTTACTGAACCTGTTGCAAGAAGCACTATGGCTGTTGCAATACATGCGATTGCTAGGGTTACTGCATAGGATTTCTTGATTAAAACATTTTGAATTTTCATCCAGACCACCACTGTGTGAGTGGTACACCAATTGCCATGAATTTATCTGGATGAGGCGGTGCACCAATTCCCCGTTCATACTCATTCCCGTTCCAAAGCCACAGGGTTTCAACTTCAGCCCGATCGTTTTCGTATCGACCAGTGAGTGCGGCGACCTCCTTTATTCGACGAAATCCTTGAGAGTCAAGGCTTACGTGAACGATTAAATCAATTGCAGATGCAACTGTTGGTGCAATGAATTTGTGCGAAATATTCTCTCCAGCAAGCAAAGGCAAAGTTTGTAGTTTAATAATTGCATCTCGAGGTGAGTTAGCATGAAGCGTTCCCATTCCAGGTAAACCTGAGTTCAGTGCAATCAACAAATCCAGAGCCTCTGCTTCTCGTACCTCACCAACAATTATTCGAGAAGGCCTCATTCGAAGAGATTCCTTAATCAATCGACGAAGTGGAATTTCACCTTCGCCTTGCAAGTTGGCGCTCCTAGTTTGCAACTGCACGACATCAGGAAGCTGTGGCGATAGTTCAAAGACTTCTTCAATCGTGACAAGTCTTTCAGTTCTTGGAATTGCTCCGGCTAAAGCATTGAGCAACGTGGTCTTACCTGCTTGTGTGCCTCCACTGACGAGAATATTTAAACCAGCCTGTACGGAATACGTAAGTGCCTTTCCAATTTGCGGACTCATAACTCCACGATTTACTAAGTCATTAAGCGACATGCTGCGCATTAAATGTTTACGAATATTCACCGCCCAGTGCTGGGCAGTGATCTCAGGAATTGCAACATGAAGGCGGCTTCCATCTGGAAGTCGTGCATCTACGAACGGATGGGAGAGGTCCAGCCTTCGCCCTCCCCACATCAATGCTCGTTCAACGATGTTTCTTACCTCTTCAGAAGTTAATAAGAGATTGGTGAGTTCACTCTTGCCAGCGCGGGCGATAAAAATGCGCTCTGGCGAGTTGATCCAGATTTCTTCAATGGTGGGATCGCTCATAAAAGGCGCAATTGCGCCAAAAGTTATATCTAGATCTAGCTCCATGTTGGGCAATGTAAGAGGCTGGCCGACAAACTACGTATTGGATGCAAATGCAGGTGGATAACTATGTGTGGCCGAGTTCACTCAAGATTGTTTGAGTTCTTCACTCAGAATGCGGAAGAACTAAATCTAATCGATTCAAAAGCGCTAAGGCTTTCTCTCCATCTTCAAACTCCACGGTTGTGGCAGAGATTTGTAAGGTGTTTTCCACAGTCAACTCCTTTGAGGTGGCCAACCGAGTAAGAAGATTTTCGACATTACTTTTACTTTCTTTAACAAGAATGACACACTCATTTATCCCTAATCGTGCAACGCAATCTTGCTTGCGCGTTAAATCTTTAAGCGCTTCAGAAAATTTGAGTACATCAACAGATTCAATTTTACTATCAACTCCCGAGGCAGATTGATTTATCTTGTTAAAGGTCAATCGGATGAGTGAAAATGTAACCCCGGTTCGGCGGCTTGTAGCTATCTCCTGTTTAAGTAATTCATAAAAATAGCTAGGCGCTGATAAGTGTGTCTGCGAATCATGGATTCCATCATGGGTAAAGAGAGAGTTTTTCTGCCCACGATGAGTTAATCTCTCTTCCATGAATAATGATCCTGCCAAGGCGGCTAAGGTCCGGGCAATACTGGCAACCCTATTGACTATCGAATCAGTAGTTGTTGGA
>CAINSH010000023.1 GCA_903852955.1 uncultured Actinomycetes bacterium
CCGAGAAAAACAAATTACTGCCTAGGTTCGGTGTTGTAGTCGATGTTACGGACAGTATTTCAGTGTTTGCCAATTATAGCCAAGGGCTTAGAGGGCAACCATATGCCTTGTTCAGCGGGACGCCGAAACCAGAAGAAACACGTCAGCGCGAGGTGGGTATCAAACTGGATACGGGTAGCCTGGCTGGTCAACTGGCGTTATACAATATCGAACGTAGCAATGTGGCGATTTCTGACCCGGCCAATTTCACACGCTCCCTCACCAACGGTGAACAACGATCTCGTGGGTTTGAAACCGATCTGACATGGCAGGCGACGCCCTCGCTGAAGCTGCTCGGCAACTATGCATACACCGATGCAGAATTTACCAAAAATGCCAGCACTACCGTACTTAGCGGTTATCAATTGCAAGGCGTCCCTAAGAATAGTGCCCGAGTCTGGGCAAACTACAGTTTCGCATCAATGGGGGTGCCAGGCCTGAGTACTGGGCTCGGTGTGTATTGGCAGTCCGAAGCCTATATCGACAACGCTAACACTTTTAAGGCAGAAAGCTACCATACAGTTGATGCAGCGGTTAACTACCAAACGGCCCGTTACAATGTAGGACTGACGGTCAAGAATCTGACCAATGAAGACTACTATCAGTTCTATAATTATTTGGGTGGCCGAATTGCGCCAAGTATCGGCACAACAGCTTATTTAAATTTAGCTGTTAAATTTTAATTTAGTTGTAGATCAAGGTAGAGGCTAAATGGATAGGGATAGACGTAACTTTATTAAATTTTCATCTCTTTTAGCCTCAATTTCCCTTTTTAAATTTGGGAATGTATGGGCAGAACAAGCCACTAAGGAGTCGGCTGAGAAGAATCATCTTGAAGCGATGAAAAGATATAAGTCACTTACTGGTGGAAAAAAACTTAAAATTGGAATGCTTGTTTATCCTGGAATGTTTTTACAAGACCTTGTAGGTCCATTAGCTGTTTTTGAATCACTGATGAATCGAGATATTCACTTGATTTGGAAAAATAAGCAGGTTGTAGCTAATGAGAAAAAAGAACATAAGTGTTTAATCCCTGTAACACCAACCACTACCTTCGACGAGTGTCCAAAAAAGCTAGATGTACTCTTTGTGCCGGGTGGTGTGCCTGGAACATTTACTATGATGGAAGATAAAGAGGTCTTGGACTTTTTAATCGAGCAAGGTAAGACGGCAAGATATGTGACTAGTGTATGCACTGGTTCTTTGATTCTTGGTGCTGCTGGATTATTAAAAGGCTATAAAGCTACCTCACATTGGGCAACATTAGACGTGTTGGCAGAGCTGGGTGCTATTCCCACTAAGTCAAGAGTAGTGATTGATAGAAATAGGATTACTGGAGGTGGCGTCACAGCAGGGATAGATTTTGGTCTTAAAATTGTCTCTATGTTAAGGAGTGAAGATTACGCAAAAGCTGTTCAGCTATATTTAGAATACAACCCTGAACCGCCGTTTGACTCTGGTACACCTGAGAAAGCACCTGCGATAGTTAATCAATTTCTTGATGATATGTTTGCTGGAATGAAAGAAACTGCCAAACAAACTGCAAAACGAGCTAGGAAGTTAAGGCGCTTTTAGTTATTTCACTAACATCTAATTCCACGAAGTCGTCATTCAAGAAGTGTGTAGAAGTTTCGACACCATTGGTTGAAATAGTAAGCCAGCGGATGAGTGTGCAGAAATACAAACTTTTCTGTGACGCTAGTGCCGCAATGCTTTTGGAGGGTTTTTGAGGCCCGGGTGAGTTTTCAATCCGCTGCTCTACCGACTGAGCTACCTGGCCATATAAAATCTCACGATAAAA
>CAINSH010000024.1 GCA_903852955.1 uncultured Actinomycetes bacterium
GCAATTAAGGCTGCTGTTGGTCTAGATATCGATCGTCACTCAATTAAGACTGCCGGACATATCAAGAAGACAGGAAACCACGATGTAAAGGTCTCACTTGGCCACAATATCGTTGCAAAGATTACTGTTTCAGTAGTCCCTGAATAAATAGTTAGTATTAAGAAGGCCCGTCGCGAATGCGGCGGGCTTTTTTATTTACTTGTTACTGCAACCAAGGCCTTTTTAAAGTAATCACTTGTAAATTCGCTACGTGCTAAATCGTATTTAGCGATTCCCCATTGCCAGAAATCAAAATCAATCTCACTGACAGAATCTTGAATCGATGCCCATAAGCTCCACCCATACTTACCAACCAGCGCCCACAACCAAGCACGGGCAACTTTGTCGGGGCGATATGCGCCGTAATATGCAGTGACTAACTCTTCTAGCGCCTCCAACGGCAAAAACGCTTCGGCCCAGACGTTGCCGATCTCAAAGCAGGCATCGTTATTTCCTGAATATTCATAGTCAATAAGCCATATTTTCTGGCCATCATCGATGAAGTTGCCGGGCAATAAATCATTATTACAAGGTACAAGGCCTTCAAACAAAACTTCAAAGGCTTTTTTGATCTGCGCAACCATGGGTGCATAATCTAAATAACCTTCAGGAATCCTGAAGCCATGCTCTTGCACAATCTTTAAGTAACGCTTTTGCGTATCAAACATATTGAACTCGTGATCAAAGGGAGCCAACGAATGAAGATTGCGCAGACTGGTTGCGATGCGCGGCAAGTTAGCTGCCACATCATCGGCGCCATAAGTTTTACCGGTTATGTAAGAGATAAGTAATAGACCCTCTCCTGGCAGATAATCTAAAACTTTTGCGCCTACCCCGCCATTGCCTGCGATAGTGGAGTTTGTAAACTCAGAGCCACGATCAATTGCAAGTAAAGAAGATGAGTTACTTGAGACACGGGCCACATATTTATCTGTTGGGGTTTGAATAAGAAAGTTTCGATTAGTTAAACCGCCCGATAGTTCTTTGATAGATGTGCGATTGGCGAGCAGGGCAACTTTGTTAAAGCGCGCAGAAAACTCCTCTTCTAAACCACTACCCGTAGACACCCATTCAGGATACATTTTCTATGTGGCCGTGTCAGTAGTTCCAACCCGTGCAAAAATTGTGATTATCGGTGGAGGCGTGGGCGGAACATCAGTTGCCTATCACTTAGCTGAACTTGGCGAAAAAGATGTCATTGTGCTTGATCGCAATGAACTCACCAGTGGTTCTACTTTTCACAGCGCAGGATTAGTTGGTCAACTGCGCGCAGATCCAACACTTACGTTGATGAACATGCACTCCGTTGATCTCTATAGAAAATTACAGGCAACCGATACGCCGCCAAGTTGGCGCGAATGCGGCAGCATCAAACTGGCATCAACGCCAGAGCGTATGCAGGAAATCCGCCGACAAATCGGATGGGCAAAAACATTTGGTTTAGATCTAAAAGAGATCTCACCCAAAGAAGCCCAAGATCTCTTCCCCCTTATTGACCTAGAAGGCGTTGTTGGCGCCTGTTATATGGCCTCTGATGGCCAAGTAGATCCTTCGCAGTTAGCGATGGCTTTAGCTGCTGGTGCGCGCAAACAGGGCGTGCAGATATTTACACATACCCGCGTTCTTGAAATTAAAACCACCAATGGTCGAGTCAGCAGTGTTGTTACCGATAAAGGCGAGATCGAGTGCGAGATCGTTGTTAACTGCGGTGGAATGTATGCACCCCAGATCGCACGCATGGTTAATGTACGCGTTCCAATTGTTCCTATGAGCCACCAATATTTAATTACCGATAACTTTTTACCTCAGGACGCACCGTTCTTGCCATCGCTGCGCGATCCAGACAATCTCATTTATTTCCGCCAAGAAGTATCGGGCCTATTAATGGGTGGATACGAACGCAATTCAAAGGCATGGTCTGCTGACTACAACAGCATCGATGACATTCCTGCAAACTTTAACAACTCACTTTTGGCCGAAGATTGGGATCGCTTTACCGATATCGCAGAGGCCTCACAAAAGCGTGTTCCAAAGATGTCTGAGGTTGGAATTAAGAACTTCATTAACGGCCCTGAAGGTTTCACACCAGATAATGAGTTTTGTTTAGGTGAAACATCGGTCGGTGGTTTCTTTGTCGCTGCAGGTTTTTGCGCACACGGAATCGCAGGCGCCGGAGGAATCGGCAAAGTAGTTGCTGAATGGGTTGTGGCCGGTGAACCAACAATGGATCTGTGGCATATGGATATTAAGCGCTTTGGTTCATCCTATGAATCCCCTGATTTTACTTTGCAGCGCATCACCGAAAACTATGAAGAGTATTACGACATCCATTACCCAGGCGAAGAACGCAAATCAGCGCGGCCTAAATTTACTTCCCCTGTCTATGAATGGCACAAAGCCAATGGCGCGATCTTTGGCGAGAAAGCTTCATGGGAGCGCGTTAATTTTTACTCCACAAATATCGGCAACGATGCGCTGCGCCCTAAGGATTGGTTAGGAAATCACTGGTCTAACGCCGTGCAGGTAGAGCACCATGCAACCCGCAATAACGCTGGTTTATTTGATGAATCGAGCTTTGCCAAGGCACGCATTAGCGGTGGGCGTGCAGCAGAGTTTCTGAACTATGTATGCGCTAACAACGTTGTTAAGGGCGTTGGAAAAACAACCTACACACAAGCGCTAAATTTTAAAGCCGGCATTGAATCTGATTACACCGTCACGCAAACTGGCGAAAATGAATTTCTAATCGTTACC
>CAINSH010000025.1 GCA_903852955.1 uncultured Actinomycetes bacterium
ACTAGACCAAAACTTTCTGAATAACTTGGAACACAGACTAAATCTGCGGCGCGATACCACTGCGGTAACTCTGCGCGTGGCACTGGTGGGGTAAAGCTAACTACATCATCTATTCCAAGCCATGTAGTTAACTCTTTTAAACGTTCTACTTCTTCAGTATTTGCACCTGATGCTCCACCAATAATGTTTACAACTAATTTAGGTCGCAGATGCGGTGAGTGCTTTACAAGTTCTGCGGTAGAACGAATCAGAACTTCTGGCCCTTTATGTGGCTGAATTCGTCCGACAAAAGAAACAACTAGTGCATCTTGATCCAAGCTAACAAAATCACGGGCAGCTTTGCGGCCTTGACCTGGTGTGAATGTATAAAGATCTACACCCGGCGTTACAACATGGACGATATCTGGGCATGCATCGTAGAGCGACACAAGACTTGCAGCTTCGGCATCGGTATTTGCAATTAACGCTTGTGCGGCAGCAACTACTTGGCTTTCACCTTGTACCCGAATCATTGGTTCAGGGCTTTCACCTTCAGCTAAATTCAAATTCTTAACACGGGCCATTGTGTGCATAGTGTGAACTAAAGGAATCCCCAGTTCTTTCGCGGCAGGCATCGCAACTTTTCCTGAAATCCAATAATGTGAATGAATGACGTCGTAGTTTTCTGTTTTAGCAAGGCGCATAAACTCTTTAGATAAACCTAGTATGTGAGCTGGTAACTGTTCTTTAGTAAGTAAACCGTGACCGCAATCAAAATGGCGCACCCGAACACCTTGAGAGATTTCAACAATTTCTGGTTGATCTGGATTAGTTCTGCGGGTGAAAATATCTACTTCAACACCCATCGCCGCCATACGTTGTGCGGATTCAACAACATAGATATTCATACCGCCAGCGTCGCCAATACCTGGTTGATCCAGTGGCGATGTATGCACCATCAAGGTTGCAATGCGGCCGTTCATGCTTAAAGGGTACGGGCAATTAGAAGGTTGCGCGAATGGTGCCTACTGGCTTGCCCCCACCGAAAGTATTTTCTTCAACTTCATGCGCATCTATGCCAAAAACCTTTAGCGCTGCAGCTGTAACTGCCGGAACGGCTCGGGCATTTCCATCACTAATCTTTAAAGCAAATGTTCGGCCATCAGGAAGCGATGCAACGTTGACACCTTCTGCGCCATCTTTCATAAATAAACCATCAATGTTCTGCATCATCCGTGTAGCAAGACGCCCAGAACCAGAAACCATCTCAGGAAATTCACGACAAGCTTGCACAACGCTTTGATGCACCGAATCAGTTGAAATAGTTAAGCTACGAATTGCACGAGCAAGTCCAAGTAATGAAAACATAAATAACGGGGCGCCACATCCATCCACGGTTGTATTAACAATGCTTTCACCGCTCATTGTTTCAACTTCGATAGCTATTGCTTTTTGCAATGGGTGTTCTGGATGTAAGTAAGAATCAATTGACCAACCATTGATGTGGCAAGTAAGAATCATTCCGGCATGTTTTCCGCTGCAGTTCATGGCAAGACGTGTTGGCTGGGAAACTCTACGAAGTTCTTCATCTAACGGGCGATCCATTACGCATTGCAAGGAGTTTTCATCCAGGCCGCACTTGGCCAAAATCTCCTGTGCGCCCAGTTGATGGATGTGAGTTCCCGCATGTGATGCGCACACTAACGCTAATAATTTAGGTTCAAGTTTTAAACCTGCACGTACCATGGCTGATGCTTGAATTGATTTAAGCGAAGAACGTGAATACATGGCCAAAGTTGGATCGCCCTTTTGAAAAGCGATTGAGCCATCAGCATTTAAAACTACAAGGTGGCCGGCATGTATGGATTCAACTTCGCCACCGCGTGTTACTTCGGCTAAAACTTCACCTAACATCAATCAGTTGACCGTGGCAGCGATGACCACACGTGTGCCTGAAGTTCCTGACCTTCGGCGGCCATGTCATATGCATAAAACAATTCACCTGCAACAAGTCCATATAAACGAACACCTGCAGTGACAATCTTTGCCGAAGGTGATGAATATCCTTGATCCATTACTAATTGAATTTTTGGACCATCAAACTGTCCAACCCAACCTTCGGTGATTCCAGTACTGTGCGAAATCAAAACCTCTAAAACATTATTGGGCTTCACGCGCCAAAAACCTACTTCAGATGCACCTGGGCGAACGATTTCGCCATCTGCATCAAGGATCCAAGAACGCGAGAAGTAGTTAAGAAAATTTCGCCCGTCGTGATTGAAGACAACTTCGTGCGCAAATTCAAAAGGTTCAATTGTTGGATATTCGCCGCGACCTTTTCCTCGCCAAGTTCCAACTAACCAAGCAAGGGGATTGAGATCTGGGTGCAATCCTTCAGGGATTGTGAAAACCATTTATGGACGTCCTCTAAATTTAGGTGAACGCCGAGCTTGTGATTGACGTCCAAAAAACGCGTAAAAAATGAGCGCAATACCTAACGCAATGGCAGCTAAGCCAAGAATCACCGATGTAAGAAGCTCCACATGCCAAATCGTAGCGGTTAAACAATCACCTGTTGCGATGCGGGAATTCCATCAACGGTCAGCGTGGCATCAGTTGGGGTATTTCGCTTAACAATGGCTAATGCAATTGTTCCAAGTTCATGATGGCGGGCTACTGTGCCTACAAATCCCACTACTACCCCATCATTTTCGATGGCTGTGCCTTTTGCTGGAAAACCAACATCGCTTCCATCAAGATGCAGCATTACTAATCTGCGCGGTGGATTTCCTAAGTTGTAAATTTTTGCCACGGTTTCTTGGCCGCGATAACAACCCTTATTCATGTGTACCGCACCGTTTAAAACACCAAGTTCATTTGGAATTGATTTGTGATCAGTTTCAAAACCAATTCGTGGTCTGCCCGCAGCAACGCGCTCGGCATCAAGTGCCCAAGTACCAACTTGAGTTGCCACCACACCAAAAGTTTGCGCCATCTGTGCAACTTCATTACGCGGCACAAGTGCAAATGGTCCACCAATATCTGTTGTTGCACCCGGTGCCCGCAGAACAGCAAACTCTGAAGTTGCATCGCGAACATCTACTTTTAACATAAATTTCATTTTGCTTAAATATGTAACCAAGGTGTCGGCATAACCTGGATCTAAAACCAGCCAAGTAGTTGTGCCATCGTCGACTACATTAAATTGATATTCAACGTGGCCTTGTGGATCTAAAATCATCGCTGATTTCCAGATACCAACGGGCAAATCAGTTAAAAATTGAGTTGTTAAATCATGTAACCATTTCAGGCGATCTTCGCCACTAACTGCAATCACTGAGTAATGCGAAAGATCTGCCCAAGCGGTGCCGGCTTCTAGTGCGCGTTGTTCTTTTACGGGTTCACCAAAATGCCAAATTGCGCCTTTATCAGGACCTTCTTCGACAAGAACTGCGCTCATTGACAGTTGG
>CAINSH010000026.1 GCA_903852955.1 uncultured Actinomycetes bacterium
ATGCGTTCTGCAACTTCGCGGCGTTGGCGGTTGTCATGCATCAGATCTGGCAAGTACCGACGTCGACCCATGATTGTTTCTGTGTAACCGGTTTTACGAGCATCTTCAACGACAACTTTTAAGTAGTCTCGAATTCCGCCAAAGCGCTCGAAGTATTTATCCATTAAATCTTGGGCGGCAGGTGGAGAAATATCTAACTGCGCAGAGAGACCGTATGAGGATAGTCCGTAAGCAAGACCATAAGACATCGCCTTTATCTGTCTGCGCATCTCTGGATCAACATCATGGGGTTGAACTCCAAAGATCTGTCCAGCGATTGTTGCGTGTAAATCTTCACCAGATTCAAAGGCTTTTAGAAGTTTCTCATCGTGAGAAAGATGGGCCATGATGCGCATTTCAATTTGGCTGTAATCGGCAGTTAACAAGCCAACGTAACCTTTACCAGCAATAAAGCAGTTACGTATTGTTCGGCCTTCTTCGGTGCGCACAGGGATATTTTGTAAATTAGGCCCAGTTGAAGAAAGTCGCCCAGTGGCTGCCACAGTTTGTTGGAAATGAGTATGGATTCGGCCATCACTGGCAATTTCTGCGAGCAAACCTTCAACTGTTGTGCCCAGTTTCTTTGTTTCACGAATGCGCAGAAGAGATGTCAAAACCGGATGCCCAGTTTTTTGGTGCAACCAATCTAAGCTTTCGGCATCGGTTGTAAAACCAGTTTTAATTTTTTTAGTCTTAGGCAGTTTCAACTCATCAAATAAGACAACTTGTAACTGCTTGGGCGAGGCAACATTGAACTCGTGCCCAACAGCTTCATGTGCGGCTTTAGTTTCACGATCTACTTCACCTTGAAAATAGCTAGCAAGCTTTTCTAACTCTTTTCTATCAACGGCAATCCCTACAGATTCCATCTGTGCTAACAGCGCAGCTACCGGCAGTTCCATCTTGATGAATAGCTCCCATAAATTACGCTCCTTAAGTTCGCGGGTGAGCGAATCTTTCAGAGTAAATAGTGCGCGCGCTGACGTTAAAAGTTCTTGTTCGGGGGAAGAAAAATTAATAGCACTGCCATCTCCCCATCGCTCTTGCACGTCTTTGAACTCCTGTGCACGCACCCCCGGGTTTACCAGGTAGGCCGCAAGGGAAGTATCAAAAACAACACCAGCTAATCCATTTGTACGGGCCAGAGATTTTGCATCGTGTGCAATTTTTTCAACGCTCTTATCCCTTGCCCAATCCCCCATTGTTGATGAATGCACTAGATACACATCTTCTTTTGAAAATGCCACTGCGTACCGATGTAGTTTTTCATCATCTAAAGTAAATGCGAGAGAAACTGCACCAGTATGTCCAGCAATTTTTGAATCAAGTTCGGCAGGAGTTAATACGCCCTCGCTCATCTGATCGGTGAAAAGTTGGAATTCAGGTTCAGAAGCTTTAACTGAGTTTTTAAGAAGAATTGGCTTCATTCGATCTTTAAGTGTCTTAAATTCAAGGCGATCAAAAATTGGGTTAGTTTGATTCTCATCAACTCCCGCCCAAGCCAAGGCGTCGATGGATAAATCAAGTGGAACTTCGGCAACTAGTTGAGTTAACTCTCGATTTCGAATGACGTTATCGATTGAATCGCGCAGAGCTTGGCCGACTTTGCCACCGACTTTATCTACATTAGATAGCAGCTCTTGCAACGAGCCGTATTCAACTACCCACTTAGCCGCAGTTTTTTCGCCAACACCCGGAATCGAAGGAAGATTGTCACTAGGGTCTCCGCGCAGTGCAGCAAAATCTGGATATTGAGTTGGGGACATTCCATATTTTTCTTGAACCGCCTCAGGTGTCATGCGAGCTAAATCGCTGACTCCACGCTTTGGGTAAAGCACTGTAGTTTTTTCATTGACAAGTTGAAATGAATCTCGGTCCCCCGTGCAGATAAGAACTTCCGCGCCTTCTTTTTCAGCCCGCTTTGCAATCGTGGCCAAAATATCATCGGCTTCGTAACCTTCTACTTCAAACTGGGTAATACCAAAAGCAGAAACAAGTTCGTGTAGGTATGACATCTGCGATCTAAACTCGTCAGGAGTTTTAGCGCGATTAGCTTTGTAATCTGGGAAAATTTCGGAGCGAAAAGTCTTGCGTGAAACATCAAATGCCACTGCCACATGTGTGGGTTTTTCACTAGTAAGTAGCGAGAGCAACATCGTTGCAAAACCATAGATTGCATTGGTGTGTTGGCCTTGAGCTGTGGTGAAGTTTTCAGCAGGTAAGGCGTAAAAGGCGCGATATGCCATCGAGTGCCCATCGATAAGTAACAGGCGTTTGCTCATGGGCACATCCTAGGTTGCACACTAGAATACTTCTCATGATCAACGAAGAGTTTCTTAAGTTTTACAAAGAGCGCGGTAGTGGCGCACTTGACCAAAAACTAGGCATCAAGATTATTGAAGCCGCACCAGGGAGAGTAATTGGCACTATGCCCGTTGAAGGAAACACTCAGCCCATGGGACTTCTCCATGGTGGTGCAAATGTTGTTTTAGCTGAATCCCTTGGATCTATCGGAACTTCACTGCATGCAGGTCCAACACGAAAAATCGTTGGTGTGGATATCAATGCAACGCATCACAAGTCAGCAACAACTGGTTTGGTAACAGGAGTTGCTACAGCAATATCTTTAGGCAAGACCTTGTGCAGTTGGGAAATTGTAATTACCAATGAAGCAGGTGAACGCACATGTACCGCGCGTATTACCTGCTTAATCCTTGCAGAACGTTAAGAGTGCGCTCCAGTACCTAGGTATGCCTCACGCACTGCAGGATCATTGAGTAGATCTGAAGCCTTAGCCTCTTTAACTACATTTCCAGTCTCCAAGATGTATGCACGGTGCGCGCGCTGAAGTGCTTGTTGCGCGTTTTGCTCAACGAGCAAGATGGTCACACCAGTCTTATTGATCTCGGTAATGATGCGGAAGATATTTGCAATCATCTGAGGTGCAAGGCCCATGGATGGTTCATCAAGTAGTAATACCTTTGGACGAGACATAAGCGCACGGCCAATTGCAAGCATTTGCTGTTCGCCACCAGATAAAGTTCC
>CAINSH010000027.1 GCA_903852955.1 uncultured Actinomycetes bacterium
ATTACTGCAACCGTTGCACCTTCGGCAATGAGTGCACCTTTATGTGCAAACGAGTCGATGCCATAAGCACCACCACTAACTATGACCCATTGTCGATCTACAAAACCTGCAGCAAAATCACCAGCAATGCGTGCACCGTAATTAGTGGGATTACGAGTTCCCACAATTGCTAGCGAGTCAGCGTTTAGTGAATCCAAATTGCCTTTTGCAATAAGGGCAATGGGCGGGGAAGCTAACTCTTCGCACCCTTGTGGCCACTGCAAATCTCCAGGAATTAAAAACTCTGCTCCGTGGGCTGTAATACTGCTAAGCACATGATCGGCAGTTAAAGTTTTTACTTCCGTGATTAACGATGCGTACTTGATTGAGTCATAGCCGCCTGCAAGGATTTTTTCTAAAACAGATAGGGCAGTTGAACCAAAGATTTCTTGGGACCAAAATCCATGTCCACCTTCAATCGCCGCAAAAAGAATCGCTCTGGCTTCGCGTTCATTCATAAGTCGATTCCCCCTCGAAGTGCGTGCCCTTGCTGCACATCTGCAAGAGTTGGAATTTTGTTGTCATGTAAATCTGCAAGGCTCCAAGAAACACGAATAATCTTGTGCAACCCTCTGGCCGTTATGTGTTCTTTATCGAGTTCTTCATGCAGAAAATTCATGGCAGAACGTTCGGGAGCAAAAACCGATCGAAGCGCACGCGATGGGATTTGCGAATTTAGTGACCAAGGGTGATTAATGAAACGTTGCTGTGCGATAGCTCTTGCGGCAATAACACGTTCGCGAATATGCGCGCTGGACTCGCCTAACTCCGGGCGCGCCATATCTACGCGGCCAACAGGATCTACATGAACGCGCATATCAATTCGATCCATGAGCGGCCCTGACAAACGACCTAGATAGCGACGCACTTGTTGCGATGAACATGTGCAGTTGTGACCTCTGCCTGTGAATTTTCCGCATGGACATGGATTTGCGGCTAGGACGAGTAAAAATTGAGCCGGAAAAGTTACATTTCCAATACTGCGCGCGATTGTGATTGTGCCTGCTTCAAGTGGTTGACGAAGAGAATCTAAAACACCTGATGGACATTCCGGAGCTTCGTCAATGAAAAGAACTCCATTATGTGCAAGTGAACACGCTCCCGGTTTAATGGCATGAGCTCCGCCGCCCACCATTGCTACACGCGTAGTTGTGTGATGCGGTGAAACTATAGGTGCAACAAGAGATGTTGGCGAACGCGTAGCAAATGATCCGGCAATCGAATGAACCGCGGCAACTTCCAAAGCTTGCGAGACGGTTAATGCCGGAAGGATTGTTGGAATTCGTTCAGCAATCATTGTTTTTCCGGCACCAGGTGGGCCAATTAATAAAATATGGTGACCACCAATTGCTGCAACTTCTGCAGCCAAGCGTGCTTGAGGTTGGCCGGCAACGTCAGCAAAATCAATATTGAGATCACTGGGTTGCCATTGCATATCAATTACATCAGCTATTTCTCGCTCTCCCGTACGCAGCCAACGTATAACTTGTTTTATATGCTCCATTGCAATGATTTCGATTCCTTGCATCAGTTGCGCCTCACCGTAATTTGCTTTCGGAACTACAGCTACTTTAATTCCAGCTTTTTGTGCAGCGATTAACGCAGGTAAAACTCCGCGTACTGACCGGATTTTTCCATCAAGTGATAGCTCGCCTAAAAAGACTACTTCGGCAATTGAATCAGGCGCAACCGTTGCATTTGCTGACAAAATTGCAATACATATTGCCAAATCAAAACTTGATCCACTTTTTGGTAGCCAAGCTGGTGAAAGTGAAACAGTTACTTTTCGATTTGGCCAGATTTCTGCGCAGTTCACAATCGCCGCTCTCACACGATCTCGTGATTCTGAAAGTGCGGCATCGGGCAGGCCAAGCAATGAATACATGGGCAAGCCATCGGCAATATCTACTTCGACAGTAACTACATGGCCATCAAGTCCAAGCAATGCCACCGATTTTGTTTGCGCAAGGCTCATAGGACTGCGGCGCGATATTCAATTGTGTGCGAACCATCGGCGGCGATTAGTACCGCGGCAACATCTATTTGATAGTCACACCCCAAGCAGCCGTGAGTTGCAAGCCAACCTAAAGCTAGGCGTTGCATGCGATGAGCTTTTTCACGGTTGATCGCTTCGAATGGATGACCGAAAGCTACAGAGGACCTGGTTTTGACTTCAACAAAAGCAAAAACGCCCGATGGATACATGGCAATAATGTCGATTTCACCTTCGCGGATTCGCCAGTTCCGTTCGATTATCTCTGCATTTTTTCCCGTTAAGAACTTGCTAACAACTTCTTCGCCAAAGGCTCCAGTTATTTGATTCGTTTTTCTCTGCATGGTTGGGAACGATAATTTCCCATGCTGACCTAACTTAACGCTGCTGTTTTACTTGTGAATAAGCGTAGCAACATTAGAAAATGAGCGGCGATGTTGAACACATGGACCATGTTCAATAAGAGCGTTGGTGTGTGAGGCTGTGATGTAACCCTTATGTCCAGCAAAGCCATAGTTTGGAAATTCGATATCCATTTCGCGCATAATGCGATCTCGCGTGACTTTAGCAATTATTGAAGCGGCGCTAATTGTGACTACAACTTGATCGCCTTTCCAAACTGCCAAATTTGGTAGCGCTAAGCCTTCAATTGCATAACCATCAGTTAGAACATAGGCAGGAATAATTGAAAGTCCATTTACCGCGCGGCGCATTCCATCAAGATTGGCAGCATGCACGCCACGAGAATCAACTTCAGCTGCAGGGACTACAACAACACTGATGTCTGCAGCAATTGATTGAATAAGTTCGTATAGCTCTTCGCGTTTATTTTCACTTAACTCTTTTGAATCCCGCACTGGTGAAAGTTCTGGTGCAAATGGATCGTGCAAGACAACCGAAGCGATAACTAATGGGCCTGCGCATGCACCACGACCAGCTTCATCGACTCCAGCGATTGGTGAGATACCTGCTTGAATGAGCAGTTGCTCGATGACCTTCATTAAAAACTATTTCAGGACATCTATTTTTGGGACTAGTGCCACATGTTTAAAGGGCCAAATAACTGCAACAACTCGACCAGTAACGCGGCTTAAAGGAACAAATCCCTTATTGACATCTTCTTGGTGATATCTAGAGTCCGCACTTGCTCCGCGGTGATCTCCCATTACCCAGATTTTTCCTTTAGGTACAGTGACATCAAAGTTCATTTCGCTAGGTTTATTGCCTGCAAAAATATAAGGCTCGGTAATTGCCTTGTCATTAACGGTAAGCAGGCCGGCCTTATCGCAACAAACGATGTGGTCTCCTGCAACACCAATAACGCGCTTAACTAAATACTGCTTTGCTGGGTTAGGCAACACACCAACGGCCACAAGCCCGGTTTTTAACTTTGCAATATATTTATTTGAGGATGAATCTGAAATCTCCGGTAACCAACCTGCAGGATCTCGGAATACCACTACATCGCCGCGATGAATATCCCTTGATATAAAGGGAACTTTATTTACGGCTACACGATCTTTTATTTGTAGCGTATTTTCCATTGACCCAGAAGGGATGTAGAAAAACTGAACTAAGAAAGTTTTTATAAGCAGGGAAACAACAAGTGCAACGACAACAAGGATTGGGAGCTCCCGTAAAAGGGAACCCTTACTGCGCATTGAGGTGATTATTCGGCTGCTGGTGTTGCTTCAGCTACAGGTGCGTCAACAACTGCTTCAACAACTGGTGCTTCGACTACAGCTTCTACAACTGGTGCTTCTTCTACAACTGGTGCAATAACTGCAACAGGTTCAGGTGTTGAAAGAATTCCATCGCCGTAACCTTCAATGCCATCGCGCTTTTCGCGAATCTTTGCAGCCTTACCGCGTAGATCGCGAAGGTAGTAAAGCTTGGCGCGACGTACTTCGCCTTTTTTAACTAACTCAATCTTTTCAAT
>CAINSH010000028.1 GCA_903852955.1 uncultured Actinomycetes bacterium
GCTTCATCCATACGCTTTAATTGATTTAAGTTATAACCAATTGCCGAATACGCCTGAGCTAAACCTTCGCTAGGCGCACTATCTCCTAAAGTTGAATAAATATCTCGCGCGGTTTCAGCCAACGCCAGTGCCTCGTCATATTGACCTCTGGCATAAATGCGAGCGCTTAATTCGTAATATGTGCTCGCACGTTCTTCGCCATCAACTTCCGGAATGCGATCCCACAGCATCTCTTCGGTGATGATCTCTTCCATGCCATCGTCTTCACTCACGAGCGTGACTCTATCCCCAAGAACTGGGAAGAGCTGGTCACCGCTGGGCCGCCACACAGGGGTGCTCCAGGGGGGATTATTTCAAATAGACATCGTTCTGAGCGTGCTTTACCCTTGTTACTTGCAAATGGTTTGCATCTAGGAGGCTCATGAACGTCATCGTTAAGCAGGTCGAGCGCACCCCGCTTCGCCAGCTGCTGACCCGAAATGAGTGGCGCCGAATGGGTGCAATGTTTGGGTTCATCCTTTTCTTGCATGTCTCTGGTGCGCTCTTAATGTGGAAAGCCACAACTGGTAACTACGAATTAAGTGACGGATCCCTTTTTGGTTGGGGAACCGCAGCCCTGGCTTACACCTTAGGTATGCGGCATGCATTCGATGCCGACCACATCAGCGCAATTGATAACACAACACGAAAATTGATGTCTGAAGGTAAGCGCCCGCTGGCAGTTGGGTTTTTCTTTTCATTAGGTCACTCATCTGTTGTCGCGGTTTTAGCTATTTTATTAAACTTTGGAATTAAAGCGCTTGGATCACAGTTAAAAGACGATAATTCTCAGTTACACCATTACACGGGATTAATTGGAACAACCGTCAGTGGAGTTTTCTTGATGCTGATTGCAATTCTCAATTTAATAATTTTAGTTTCAATAGTTGGTGTCTTTATTCAAATGCGAAAAGGCGCTTACAACGAAGATGAGTTAGAAAAACACTTAAACTCTCGTGGTTTGCTCATGCGATTCTTTGGGCCAATTGCACGACGAATTGATGCATCTTGGAAAATGTATCCTCTCGGAATTCTATTCGGGTTAGGTTTTGATACCGCAACGGAAATCGGTCTCCTTGTTCTTGCAGGATCTTCTGTAATTGCAGGATTGCCTTGGTGGGCGATTATTTCACTACCTCTATTTTTTGCCGGTGGCATGAGTTTGCTTGACACAATCGATGGTTCATTTATGAACTTTGCATATGGTTGGGCGTTCTCAAAGCCAGTGCGCAAGGTTTATTACAACATCATCATTACTGGACTCTCAGTTGCAGTTGCACTCTTTGTTGGTGGTCTCGAGCTGTGCCAAGTATTTGCGCGACAACTTAACTTAAGCGGTGGCTTCTGGGATTATGCATTGGCCTTTGATTTAAACAGTGCTGGATACTTCATTGTTGGTGCATTTGTAGTGATCTGGACTATTGCTTTATTACTGTGGAAATACGGGAAAATCGAACAGCGTTGGCACGATAAAGCCCACGCCGCCCAGTTATCTCGTGGTGAAAAAACAAATCACACAGCAGCAGGAATTGATTTAGGTCCTATAACTGATGGATTTAAGATCGATTAAAGATCTTTATGCGCTGCTGACCAATTGCCGCGCCGAGCAAGACAATCAATGCGCCAACAGGTTCATTCCAGACAACTGATTCGCCCAAAAAGATGATTCCTACAATCACAGCAACTACCGGCGTCACATAAGTAACTGTGCTGGCAACTGCGCTTCCAGCTGCTTCCATAATTTTAAAGTTCCAGATGTAAGCAAATCCACTACCAAAAACTCCAAGTGCAATCATCGCAAGAACAGGACCTGGGCGATATTCATCTTTAGCAATTCCATCAATTAAATAAAAAGGCAAAAGAGTAAGCGCTCCGGTGGATACTTGTGCGGCTGCAATTGCTTCGGGCTTTAATTTGTGCGGCAAAACAAATTTGCGTGAATACGGAAATGACACTCCATAACACGTCACCGCTAGGAGCAAGGCAAGAACTGCGCCAATTGGATTAGCACCTAATCCCTGCCAAGCACCCAAAACAGTTAGGACGCCAATAAAACCTAGAACCAATCCAACGACTTGGAAGTTCTTAGGTTTTTCTTCCCTGAATGCAATCATTATTGCCAGCAGCGTCATAAGTGGTGTTACTGCATTGATGATTCCAGCCAAAATAGAAGTCACTTTTGTTTCAGCAAAGGCAAAAAGAAATCCAGGGATGACATTTAGCAATAGCGCAACGACCCATAAATGCAGCCACAGTTTTTTATCTTTTGGAAGTTCGATCCCTTTGTAGCGCGCCCAGAAAACAAGGGTGAGTGCACCTAAGGAAACACGTCCAAAAGCCACACCGATTGGGGTTAGGAACTCAAGACCTAACTTAATAAAGATGAAGGAACAGCCCCAGACAATGCCAAGCAACATATATATGCCGAGCCATGATTTATTGGTGTTTCGCATTGGCTGAAGATACACACGTACCGCTTTTATAGGTTGGTAAAGCTGACCAATATTTCACGGTAGAATTGCCGGGTTGGTGCGACCGCATCAATGCACTTCCCCCAAGTGCTGCACTATGCAGCACTACATGCGAGTCTTATTTTCGCCCTAGCCGCCAAAAGTGCGCGCTATACCCGAGACGCGCTTGTCGTCTCGATTGGTATGAATTTTCTATGTCTCTACAACCACGTACTAGCGCGCCCGGAAAAGCACGTCGTGCTGCTTCAGTTGGAAAACCTAAGCGCGCGAAGAAAGCTGCCTTTAAAGCCGCTGATCCAAAAGCCCGCCACACAACTGCAGAAAAGAATGCACGCAAAGGCGCTGCTGCTGTTTCTAAATCTGCTAAACCAGCATCTACTCGTCGCTATAGCGACGTTGATACGTCAACGCTTTCAAAGAAGGAAGCACGCCTGACTGATCGTTCAAAGCTTCGCGCAAAGCGATTCCAAGAAAAAACTGCCTCAAAGCCACGTCCAGTTGAAGCTCCTGAAGAGCGCAAGGCCCGGATTGAACAATCTCAGCGCCCAGAAAGCCGTGCAAAGAAGTTTGTTGCACAACGTGATGATCGCACGAAGCGTGATTTTGATAAGAAAAAAGATTTTGTTAAACCTGAAAATAAAAAGCCTGAGTACAAGAAAAATGAATTTAACAAAGCTGAATACAGAACTTCAGATACTCGCCCAACTACACGCCGTGATGCTGCAAAAGC
>CAINSH010000029.1 GCA_903852955.1 uncultured Actinomycetes bacterium
CTGGGCGTGAGAGATTGATGTAAACAAGTGGATCCTTAAAATTCTTGGCTAAGTAATAACTCCAACCGCGCGAATTGCCATTGCTATCAGTGTCACCGACGCCAGATGCGGCGCTGTCTCCCAAAACTGCGAAGGTTGCGACGCGTTGCATTTACGCTACCCGCAACCTACGTGCAACCTTTGCGCTGTCACCATGAAGTTTGAGCATCAGTGAAAGCGTGGCACTCCATGGAAAGTTTTCAGCTTGGTGAAAACATCGCGCAGATAAGGTTGGGTCTTGACGCAGCTGTAACACCTGTTCAATCGCATTTGCGAACTCATATCCAGTATTTCCTGCAATAGCTCCCACTGGTTCAGAGGTATTTAGCAGTAGAAATTCCCCAACTGCACTTGTACTCGATGCAACCACGGGCGTACCTGCAGCCAAAGATTCAAGGGCAGCTAAGCAGAAAGTCTCGATCGGCCCTGGGGCAAGTGATACATCAGCTGAAGCGAGGATTTCTGCAAGTCGTTCACGATCTGCGATGTAACCAAGGAAAGTAACTGGAAGATTTTTGGCTTTTTCGCGCAGATCAACATACATGGGACCGATGCCTACATAGATTAAACGCGCGTTGACTCCACGTTCGATTAAAGTCTTCAACGCTTCAATAGATCGGGCTGGATGTTTTTCGCGCGACATGCGTCCGCAATGGACTAACAGGACATCTGCACCTTGCAACAGATCCTTACGAACATTTTCATTGCGCAAAAAGGGAGAAAACTTATCTAAATCAACGCCTAACGGAACTCGTACCAAATTTGTTGTCTTGATATCTTCAAACTCTTTCGAAGCAAATTCAGTAGTTGTAATCACGTGTTTGAACCGTGAAGAAAGCCGGCGATTGTGCCAATCAACAATGCGTTTTAATGAGAAAGGGAAGTAGTTTTTCGCTAAACCGCTTAAGGTTTCATGGCTAAATACAACGGCTGCGATATTTCTCTGTCCCGCCCAGGCGCCAATCTTTGAAAGGGTAAAGCGATCAGATATCTCTAGTACATCGGGCTTCAAAGTAATGAGCAGTTTCTTTACGTCGCGGTTATTGCGAATAACGCGATAACCACCGCTAAATGGAATCTCAATTGATGGAAGAGTTATCTTCGTGCCACTCGTGGATTCTTCACAGAAAAAACCAGTCCCTGGGACGATATAAGTAAAGGAGTGACCGCGCGCCACATAACCCGTGCCAAGCTGATGCAAGGTTGTCTTGATTCCACCTGATTTTGGTCCATAGAAATTAGCGATATGAACTATCTTCATGCAACATGCTCTTTCAGTAGTTGGGATTCCTGATGCATTAGTTCTCGGTAATGGCTAATAAGTTGGTTATTTACAACTTGCCAGTTTCGTTCGATAACTGATTCACGTGTGCGCTGTTGCAGAATCAATGGATCCTGCATATGAATCAGCATATTTACTGCTCTATTGAGGGCAACTGAATTAGCTGTATCGATTAAATAGCCAGTCCATCCATGCTTTACAAGATCTAAAGGTCCACCAGAGTTTGGCGCTATCACCGGGACACCAGATGCAAGTGCCTCTTGAATCGATTGACAAAAAGTTTCGTGTTTTCCAGTGTGTACAAAATAATCTAAAGATGCGTAGTAGCGAGCTAGGTCATCACCACTTTGATAGCCAGCAAAGAAAGCGTTGGGCAGGGTTTTTTCTAACCGTGCACGCGCTGGACCTTCACCAACGATTACAAGTTGAATATCATCGCGTGCATCAAGGACTGCCAAATCATCCACTCGTTTTTCATTTGCAAGTCTTCC
>CAINSH010000030.1 GCA_903852955.1 uncultured Actinomycetes bacterium
ATATAAAAGGAGTACCGCTGTGGCATCAACATGCGATATCTGTGGCAAAGGGCCCAGCTTTGGCAATAACGTTTCACACTCACAGGTAAAGACTCGTCGTCGTTGGAATCCAAATATCCAGCGCGTGCGCACACTTGTTAAGGGAACTGCCAAGCGTCAAAACGTTTGTACTTCATGCCTAAAGGCTGGAAAAGTTACTCGTTAATTTTTTACTATTGAAAATGGCGCCAGGTATCTGGCGCTTTTTTCATTTCTAGACCGTTTACTCCAACGCCTTCTTTAACAACTCCAACACATATGCCTGGTAAATCTTTTCCCGTTGCCATAAAAACATGATCTTCTCCCCCGGCAAAAATCCACTGCCAGGGCTCAATATTTAAAGAATCTGCTAACTCTTTTAACTGTGCAAACTCATTGTCATTTTCAAAGCTAGATTTATTAAAGTGCAAAGCAACACCAGACGCATGCGCAATCTGTTCGGCCTGAACAATTAGTGCATCACTAATATCGCACATTGAATGTGCTTGCTTATTTGCCCAAGCGATTGCCGTTGAATAATCAAGGGTCGGGGCGCAGAACTCATCTACTGCGTGGTTTTCTAAATCGTTGAAATCAACTTTTTCAATTAGCGCCAACCCTGCCGCAGACCACCCAGGCAGCGAGGATACATAGATCAAATCCCCAACCTGTGCACCGCTTCTGGTAATCGCTTTTTCAACTTCGCCAAGTGCTGTCATTGAAATTACTTTCACAGGCCCACGAGCTAAGTCCCCACCCACAACCACGGCCCCACAGCTGGCAGCCTCATGTTTGATTCCTTGGGCTAACTCGCTGACCCACTCCATCGATTCTTCACCCGTTAAAGTAACGGCGGCAACTAAATATGTTGGCGTAGCGCCCATTGCATAAACATCAGCCAAATTTGCTGCACAAATCTTTCGCCCAATTTCAAAGGCTCCTGACCATTGGCAATTGAAATGAGTTCCTTCGACCGCCATGTCCGTTGTAATGACCGTATGTTCACCTGTAGCAACAACTGCGGCGTCATCGCCAATTCCTAAGGCAACTCCTCGGTGATTTGCGCCAAAGATTTCGGCCAATGCGCCAATTACTTGGGCCTCATCGAAGTTCATAGCCAAAGAGTAATCGACTAGCCAGTAGCTATGTCTCTGAAGTAGCCTTAAGCCACCAACGAAAGGAAACTCTTATGTCAGTTCAGGCCTACATTTTGATTCAGACAGAGGTCGGCAAAGCTGGATCTGTTGCAAAAGCTGTTTCAGCAATCGCTGGTGTCACATTAGCCGAAGGCGTTACAGGACCGTATGACGTGATCATGCGCGCAGAAGCGCCAAGCATGGAAGATTTTGGTCGCACTGTTTTGTCTAAGGTTCAAGGCGTAGCAGGTATTACTCGCACCTTGACCTGTCCAGTTACACACTGACCCATAGCTAATTATGCGCACGCTGTTTACTAACGCGCGCTTTTTCTCAGTTGGTCAAGAAAGTTTTCGCGACCTTATTGTCGAGGACAATTTAATTCTTGCAACTGGTGCTGGCACACGAGAATTTCAATCTGATAAAACAATTGACTTAAACGATGCATTTGTAATCCCAGCTTTTTTAGATGGCCATGCGCATCCGATATTTGCCGGGCGTGAAGCTGCTGGACCTAAAGTCAATGGTCTAAATTCAATTGCCGAAATTGGATTAGCCGTAAAGAGATTTGCTTTAAACAACCCAACGATGCCCTGGATTATTGGTGGGGCTTATGAAGCAGCCATTATTGAAGGCGGAGATTTTGATGCCGCATGGCTCGATGAAGTTGTCAGTGATCGTCCAGTTGTTTTACATGCAGTCGACCATCACACCATTTGGGTTAATAGCAAAGCGCTAGAACTAGCTGGAATTAACGCTCAAACTAAAGACCCCAATGGCGGCTCGATTGCACGTCGGATTGGTGGCTCGCCAAAAGGGACTTTGCGAGAACCATCTGCAATGGCATTAGTTCTTGATGCATCACCAGGAAATTCTATTGAGAGCGATATCGCTGCAATTAAGTATGCATGTGCTGAATACTTAAAAGTTGGAGTCACAGCCGCAATTGATTCTTGGTGCGAAAAAGACATGGCGAGGGCATATATCGCAGCGGCCCAAGCAGGTGATCTAACAATTAAATTTAATCTCTCATTTTTAGCAACTCCTTCAACATGGTCAAGTGATATCAATGAGTTCAATGAGCTTCGAGCGCTTTGCCTTGAACTTGATAACCCAAATCAACTTATGGGAAATAGCATTAAATTCTTGCTAGATGGGGCGCTTTCGGCAGGTACTGCCCATTTGATGCAGCCCTATGAAGACGATCCATCGACTTCTGGCATTTCAATTTGGAAAAATGATGAACTTCGAAATGCACTCGTTGCCTTTGATGCCTTAGGTTTTCAAGTTCATCTGCATGCAATTGGTGATGCGGCAGTAAAGCAAGCCTTGGATTGCATTGAGGCGATGGTTGGAATAAATCCAGCTTGGGATCGCCGTCCAGTAATTGTGCACGCTCAGTTAGTGTGCGATGAAGATTTGTCACGCTTTAAAGAACTAGGCGTTATTGCAAACATCCAACCGCTGTGGTGTTACTTAGACCCCATGAACAAAGAGTTGATTGCGCCCCGTATTGGCGCCGAGCGCAACAACCGCCAATATCGTCTACGAACTTTGGTGGATCATGGCGCCATGCTTGCTTTTGGAAGTGATTGGCCAGTTACAAGCCATGTTCCACTCGAAGCTATAGATGTCCCAGTGACACGTACTAATCCTGCTGCAGGAGTCACACAGCCTTGGAGTATCCACGAAGGGATAACCAAGGAAGAAGCTTTGATTTTTTATACAAAAAATGTGGCATTTCAAATGTTTCGCGAACTAGAGCGTGGCAGTTTAGATGCAGGAAAAGTAGCGGACTTTGTAGTTATACGCGATAACAAAATAGAAGCCGTATATGTAAATGGTTACATCTCTAAATTATCCGAATAAAACAAAGCCCGCATATATTTGTTTGCAGCATTTACCCGGTGATTTGTGGTTGCAGATGATGGGGTTACGTCGAGCAATTTTGATGCGGCAGATATGGTGCGTTCTACCGCTTTTTCAGAAATCCTACATTGATGAGCAATCTCAGAATTACTTCCGCCTAAAGCCATCAATCGCATAACACGGTGTTGCTGAGGTGAAAGCAGGCCAACGAAGTTGGTTTCATCAATTGCGGCTTCGATAAAAGATGGGCGGATTTGCTGTAACCCGTTATACGCACGAAGAATTTCAGAAAGCACTACCGATGGATTTCGCGAAGGTTCATTTAACCAATAGGCCCGATCCCAAAGCGCTGAAATCATTCCCTCGCGGACAAAAATTGGGTTAGCTTTACCTGCCATAAAAATAATTACTTGTTCCGGTAGGGCTTTTCGAATTTTAAGTGCAACAGCCAAAGCATCAATCCGACGCAGTGAATCTAAATCCAAAATTACAACTTCGGGCGTGAAGTTTCTAATTTTATCTAAGACATCTTCTGAATCAAAAACCTTAGTCACTAAAGTTTCATTTGATTCTTCATCAAAACCTCGTGCAATAAATAACCCCATTCCTGGATGAAAGGTATTTTCTATTATTGCAATACGATCTAAAGAATGTCGTTCACTAATTATTGGGGCTA
>CAINSH010000031.1 GCA_903852955.1 uncultured Actinomycetes bacterium
CCGTTGTGCAAAGCCTGCCCCATTAAAGTTCGCTTAGTTGTGTCACGATCTCCCCCGCAACCTAATACTGCAATAACCTTGCCATCAGTTATTTCATGTGCAGTTTCTAAAACTCGCGTAACGGCATCTGGTGAATGTGCATAATCAACCAGGGCCGTAAAATTCTGCCCTAATCGAATCGCCTCTAAACGCCCAACTGCACCAGTGAGTGTTGGCAATATTGCAGCTACATCAATTGGGTCAATTCCACTTTCAATAGCGATTGCAATTGCCATGAGTAAATTGTCATAGTTATAGCCGCCATGTAATTGCGTTTTACCTTCAATGAGAATTCCACCTGTGCCTCTGACAGAAACTGATGCACCAACATAATCACTTGTTATTGATGAGTAATGCCAATTAGCTTTTGTATCCAAGCGCGAGAGAGTCACGACTGGGAGTTGAGTAATTTCAGCTAGACGCTTTCCATAGCTATCATCGATATTGATTACAGCTAAATCAGCATATTCAAATGTGAAGAGTTTTGCTTTCGCGGAGAAGTACTCCTCCATATTCTTGTGAAAATCTAAATGGTCTTGTGAAAGGTTTGTAAATCCAACAACTGCGAAATGACTTCCTCGAATTCTTTCAAGAGTAATCGCATGGCTTGAAACCTCCATCACAAGGTTGCGCATATGTCGCTCACGCATAACCGCTGAAAGCGCTTGTAAGTCGCTGCTCTCCGGAGTTGTTCGTTTGCTAGCAATCGCTTCGACACCGATTCGAGTTTCTACCGTGCCAATCAGTCCACTATCGCGGCCTGCAGCGGTCATGATCTGATGTAGGAGTGTTGTGACTGTGGTCTTTCCATTTGTACCCGTTACACCGATGCTATACAGATCTCGCATTGGTTCTGAATAGAACCAAGCACTTGCTATACCTGCGGCTCGGCGTGGATTACTTGATACAAGAACCGGAACACCATCAATCATTGCTGCCCCAGCATCATCGGTTAGAACTGCAACCGCGCCTTTTCCTATTGCATCGCGCGCAAATTCTGCGCCATGAAATTTTTCACCGGGTAGAGCAACGAAAAGGTCACCAGCAACAACTGCAGCACTTGATTGTGAAATACCATTTACTTCAATATCAACCTCAGAATTGAGAGTAGCGCCAATAATCGCACCGAGTGCCGTCAGTTTCTTAGAATGACTAGTTAGAGGCCGTTGCATCCTGGGCCTTCTTTGCAATCAGTGCTCTTTCAGTGAGAGCTACCGGAGAAATTTTTGTTCCAGTAGGAGCAATATGCCGGCTCTGTAAAACAAAAGACATGACTTTCTTAAATACAGGACCGGCAAGCCCACCACCTGTATGTAAACCCTTTGGTGCTTGAATAGTCACGCTTATTACGTAAGCAGGTTTATCAGCTGGTGCGAAACCGATAAATGATGCGGTGTAGCCGCGATAGCAACCACACGTGTCATCGATGCGCATTGCAGTACCAGTCTTGCCTGCGACTCGGTATCCAGGAATAGCGGCGGCAGGCGCCGTTCCTTTATCAGATACAACACTTTCTAACATCAAGCGCATTGCTTTTGCAGTTTCTGGACTAACTACTTGCTGAGATGAACGTTGGGCAGATGCAGTGAAATTTCCACTTGAATCTGTTGTTCCAGCAATAGTGGTTGGTGAAACTCGAACACCATCGTTTGCGATAGTTGCATAAATACTTGTGGCCTGCATTGATGTCAGTGAATAACCTTGACCGAAAGCAAATGTTGGAGCAGAGGTGCCGGACCAATCAGCAACCTTAGGCAAAATTCCCTTGGATTCACCTGGAAGCCCAGATCCAGTTTTACTTCCGACACCAAACTTGGATAAATAGTCATAAAACTTATCGTTCGACAAAAGTTCGCCAATTTGAATCGAACCTGTATTGCTAGATACAGCCAAAATTCCAGCTGTTGTTAGGCGCTGGAGCACATGGCGTTCGTGATCATGAAAAACTTTGTCTGATCGCTTGAGTGCGTAAGGAACATTAAAAACAGTTTCAGCGCTTACTTTCTTTTCCTCAATTGCAGCCGCAAGCGTCATAACCTTACCGGTTGAACCGGGTTCATAGACATCTTGTACTGATGGATTTCGCATAGCAACCAGAGATACCGTTGAAGTTTTATTTGGATCAAAAGTTGGCGCCGTTGCATGAGCAAGAATTTCACCAGTCTTTGGATCCATCACAATAACGGTTCCGCTAATTGCCTTTGATGCTTTAACCGCATCCGAAATTGCTTTTGATGCAACCCATTGAATATCGCGGTCAATGGTTAAGCGGACATTCGTGCCAGATAGCGCGGGGATAATTTCTGATTGTGATCCTGGAATTTCTGCCCCGTAGCCATTTGCATAAGAATATTTACCGTCAACTCCAGAAATTATCGAGTTCATGCTCGACTCTAAGCCAGATGCGCCAACGCCTTCACGGTTAACAAACCCAACTAATGATGCAATAAGTGAGCCAGATGGGTATTCACGGATGTAACCCCGCTCTGGGAAAAACCCAATAATTCGAGAAGGGCTCATTGCTGGAAACTGTGAATTGAATTCGGCAAGTGATTTAGTAAGTTTTTGCCAAAGCGCAGGTTTAGCATTTTGATAAACCATATTCCATTTGCGTTTACCAGTAATACTTTCCTGTACTTGCTGAACTGGGAGCTCTAAAATTGGTGCAACAAATGCGGCGACTCGTGCAGGGTTTGAAATCTGAGTTTGATCAACCACGATGCTTGTTGCTGCAACGCTTCGGGCAAAAGCAACGCCATTGACATCGGTTATTTCACCTCTTGGGGCCGGCAGCGACTTAGTGTTTTCCATTTCATTAAATGCGCGGCTACGGTAATCACTGGCTTGCACAGCTTGAACTTGTACAAGTCGTAGCCCAAAAACAAACATCACCAAAGCCATAACAAAAATGAGCGCTCTGATTCTGCTATGAGAAAGTGAAAAATTACCCATTGCTTAAACTTTCTGGGCTTACATTAGGTGGCTTTAGCAAAAGAAAAACTGGAGATTCTGATGGACGCATACCAAGTGCCTGGGCATTTTTAGCCAGATTTTCTGGAGACGACTCCTGATCTATTTGCCGAGCTAGAGCTTCACGTTCATCACTTACCATTTTTGCTTCAAGTTTTAGATGACTTAAAGTGAATGCATCTTGGGCAAGCAAGGTGTTAATGAACAGCAGGAACATCAACGCAAGGATTCCCACAATAGAAATGAATTTGGCAAAGTATTTACGATTTTCTTGTGTCTGCTCTGAAATATCAGGTACTAACTTAAAGGCAACCTCTTGGGTTTTATTGATAATTAACTCTCGTGAACGAGAAATTGCGGGCGCTAATGCGGTCATTGCCATTATGCGGCCACTCTTTCTATTGCACGCAAGCGCACAGATGCCGATCGCGGATTGTCGATCAATTCCTGTTCGGTAGGGGTTTCACTTCCGCGAATTACCAGCGAAAACTTGGCGGCAAATTCAGGGATTTCAAAAGGCAATCCGCGAGGCGTTCCAGATGTAGTTGATGCGACAAAGAGCTCTTTTACGATGCGATCTTCAAGTGATTGAAACGACATCACAACAAGTCGTGCACCGATATTAAGTAAGCTCAGTGCAGCTGGAAGTGCCCTAGTAATTGCACCTAACTCATCATTTGTTTCTATGCGAAGTGCCTGAAAAGTGCGTTTAGCTGGATTGCCTCCGGTGCGACGAGTGGCTGCAGGAATTGCATCTTTGATTATCGTTGCAAGTTGCGCGGTTGAATTAAGCGGTGCAATCTCACGAGCTTTAACGATGCGTTCAACTACACGGGTAGCAAACTTTTCTTCGCCATAAGTGCGCAAAATGCGAACTAATTGACCTGGTTCGTATGTATTTACAATTTCAGCCGCAGTTAGTGATTGAGATCGATCCATGCGCATATCAAGCGGTGCGTCCTGCGAGTAAGAAAAACCGCGTTCACTTTGATCAAGCTGCATTGATGAGACACCTAAGTCAAAAATTGCACCATCGATTTTTGTATAACCATGTGATGCGACAACATCTGCAATTTGGTCAAAAGTGGCATGTGATGTTTGTAAGCGATTGCCAAATTCTGCTAAACGCTTTGTTGCTGCGGTAATTGCATCAGTATCTCGATCGATCGCAATCACTTTTACCTGTGGAAACTTAGAAAGAATTGCCTCGGTGTGCCCGCCAAAACCGAGAGTTGCATCAACCACAACAGGGTTTTCACTTTTTTCAATTCCAGGGGTCAATAAATCTATGCAGCGATCGCGCATTACTGAAACATGTGCCATGTCTCTGTTCATTACATCCCCCTTTCAAACATCAATTTTTAAATTACTAATTTGGTACTGAGCTCTCATCTCTGGTCACCGCCGGCCGACGGATCTATGTGATAACGGCGCCGGGGAAGGGGCGCCGCTATTTTCGAAGGGTCGGCGGTGGCCACA
>CAINSH010000032.1 GCA_903852955.1 uncultured Actinomycetes bacterium
AAGGAGATCGAAAAATTGCTGCTATCGGAATCCGTGTAACTAAGGGTGTAACAATGCACGGTTTTGCCCTCAATGTGTGTCCGGATTTATCTGCATTTAAACAGATTATTCCTTGCGGAATTGCCGATGCCGACGTAACGTCAGTGCAAGCAGAATTAGGCCGACAGGTATCGATAGATGAAGTTTCACCCCTTGTTGAACGATACATCTTTGAATCTTTGAAGAAGGTAAGCGCATGACTCTTGCACCAGATGGACGTAAATTAATTCGTATCGAAGCGCGCAATACAGAAACACCAATTGAGCGTAAACCGGAATGGATAAAGACTAAAGCCCATATGGGACCTGAATACACGCGTCTACAAACTTTAGTTAAGAGCGAAGGTCTTCATACCGTCTGTCAAGAAGCAGCATGTCCAAATATTTTTGAATGTTGGGAAGACAAAGAAGCAACTTTCCTTATCGGTGGTGACAAGTGCACTCGCCGCTGCGATTTTTGCAATATCGATACAGGTAAACCCGATGCCATCGATCGCGAAGAGCCTAGAAAAGTCGCTGAGTCAGTAAAAGCAATGGGGCTTAAATATGCAACTATTACTGGTGTAACTCGAGATGACTTGCCCGATGAAGGTGCATGGCTATACGCCGAAACAATTCGAAAAGTGCACGAGCTAAATCCAGGCACTGGGGTTGAAATGTTAGCTCCAGATTTTCATGCTAAGGCACATCTACTTAATGAAATTTTCGAAACCCGTCCAGAAGTCTT
This sequence comes from uncultured Actinomycetes bacterium, assembly GCA_903852955.1. Lineage (GTDB taxonomy): Bacteria > Actinomycetota > Actinomycetes > Nanopelagicales > Nanopelagicaceae > Planktophila. The sequence goes on from CAINSH010000032.1 coordinate 766, forward strand.
TGCACACAATCTTGAAACTGTCCCACGTATTTTTAAGCGGATTCGTCCTGCCTTTACTTATGAAAAATCTCTTACAGTCATCTCTATGGCCCGCGATTTCGGTCTCATTACTAAATCAAATTTAATTCTCGGTCTTGGTGAAACAAGAGAAGAAGTCACTCAAGCTTTAGTTGATCTACATGATGCTGGCTGTGACTTGATTACAATCACTCAATATTTACGACCAACTAATCGACATCACCCAGTTGAGCGATGGGTTAAACCTGAAGAATTTGTTGAATTAGCTAAAGAAGCAACTGATTTAGGTTTTCTCGGTGTTATGAGTGGACCTCTCGTTCGTTCAAGTTACCGCGCCGGACGACTATACAAACAAGCGACCGAGGCAAAGGCCTCTCATGGCTGATCTGGTCTATCCCCCAGTTATCGTTGCAATTAAAGCTTTCTGGAAATACTTAGGTCTGCAATTTGATTTCAAAGGCGAAGAAAATGTCCCACGCAAAGGTGGAGCAATTCTTGCAATAAACCACATTGGATATTTAGATTTTGCAATCACTGGCACTGCGGCACTACCTGCAGGTCGTTATGTGCGTTTTATGGCTAAGAAAGAAATTTTCAACAATAAATTAGCCGGACCTTTAATGCGTGGAATGCACCACATAAATGTTGACCGTAGTAACGGTTCAGCCTCTTTTGTGGCAGCTTTACGTGCACTCAAATCTGGAGAAATCATCGGTATTTTTCCTGAAGGAACGATTTCGACTTCATTTGAAATCAAAGGGCTCAAATCTGGCGCAGTACGTTTGGCGATGGGTGCTGGCGTTCCAGTTATTCCAACGATTGTGTGGGGCAGTCAGCGGGTGTGGACTAAGGGTGTTAAGCGAGATTTACGCCGAAAGAACTATCCCATCACAGTTGAATTTGGTGAGCCAATTTTCTATGAACGCGGACAAGATGTTGAAGAAGCGGAAAAGAATTTACGGGAAATAATGTTGGCGATGTTGCACCACGTTCAAGATAACTACCCTGATAGCCATGTGGGCCAGCGTTGGGCACCTGCCCGTCTTGGTGGAACAGCACCTGCCCCCCTAAACTGAGGCCATGTTTAAGAGAAAAGCAAAAGAAAAGAAAATCAAGACCCCTCGCTTTCAAACTTTCCGTGATGCATTCGCAGTCACAAAGCAGGTTAAGCCTTGGATCGCACCATCTCTAGTAGCAATCTTTATCGCAACGTTTGCCTTAGGTATCGTGATCGGTATTTCTGTAGGACATCCCATTTATGTTGGATTTATCTTCTTGCCACTTTCTTTTTTAACCACGCTTTTGTTTTTCACTCGCGTTGCAGGTCGTGCCGCTTATTCTTCAATTGAAGGTCAAATTGGTGCAGGCGCAAGTGTGCTGATGGCTATTCGTAAGGGCTGGACTACAACTCCTGCTGTTGCAGTTTCTCGTTCACAAGACATGGTCCACCGAAGTGTTGGTCGCGCGGGAATTGTCTTAACTGGAGAAGGTGCTGCAAACTCAGTTCGCCAACTATTAAATGACGAAGTCAAAAAGACTGAACGATTTGCTCCTGGAGTGCCTATTGCTCAAGTAATTGTCGGAGATGGTGAAGGTCAAGTTCCTTTACGCAAATTACAAAAGCATTTGCAAAAACTTCCTAAGAAATTAACTGCCCATCAAATGCGTGAAGTCCGAGCTCGCCTTAAGGCTGTTGGTGGGTTGTCGATGCCGATTCCAAAAGGCCCAATGCCAACTCGCGCACCAAAAATTCGCTAACTTTTAGTAAGCACCGATCCGCTTAGACGTTCGTGGATTCCCCGACCGTTTTCATCAAAAGTTACGGCAGTAATTACTAGGACAAGCAGCGTTGTTCGAATCAATGCCTGCAATGGGGTAATTGCTCCACCATCTACAAAGCGCACAATTTTCATGCCAAAGATTCGATGGCCAAGAGTTGCACCCTGCAATGCGCTCAAGATCCAGACCTCGGCAAAGAAAACTGCCAAGACCGCCATGGAATTTGACGGGCCTAGCTTTCCAATGCCGCCATTGATGGCAGCAACAATTGCATAGCAAGCCAACCAATCCAGGGTAAGGGCCGCTAAACGTCGGCCTAGGCCGACGCGGGTAAATGCAAAGTTCATAGGGCTGAGCCTACAGTCTCAAAAATTCTTAACATGGCTGTAACAGTGCGGTTAGACCTTAGGGCCTTTTGCGACTTATTCTTGGGCCCAGAAGCAGACGCACTCAGAGTCGAGACAATCTGCGCTGATACACAATCTATGTATCCATGTGAATTGGGAGAAGCATGTTCAAGAACTCTGCAGAAATATTTGCATTTATCAAGAAGGAAGACGTAAAGCTAGTTGATGTTCGCTTTACAGATCTTCCAGGAATCCAGCACCACTTCAACGTACCAGTTGAATCATTTGACGAAGCTGTCTTTACAGACGGTTTAATGTTTGATGGTTCTTCAATCCGTGGATTCCAATCAATCCATGAGTCAGATATGAAACTACTACCAGTTCCAGAATCTGCTTACTTAGATCCATATCGCAAAGAGAAGACTTTAATCATTATATTCTCAGTACATAATCCAAGTGATAACTCTGCATACAGTCGCGATCCTCGTGGTGTTGTGGCTAAAGCAGTTGACTTCATGCGCGCGCAAGGCATCGCAGATACAGCATTCTTCGCACCTGAAGCTGAGTTTTATGTTTTCGATCGCGTACGCTTTAAGACTGATATCAACACTGCCTACCATGAGATTGAATCCTATGAAGGTGCGTGGAATACAGGAATTAAAGAAGATGCAGATGGAACGCCAAACCGTGGTTACCGTACGCGCGTAAAGGGTGGATATTTCCCAGTATCTCCAACAGATCAATTTGCTGATCTTCGCGATGAGATGGTTATGCAACTTGGAAAAGTTGGATTACTTGTCGAGCGCTCACACCATGAAGTTGGTACTGCGGGTCAAATGGAAATTAACTACCGCTTTACAGATATTTTGCATGCAGGTGATGACGTAATGAAGTTTAAGTACGTTATTCGCAATACTGCTTGGCAGGGTGGCAAGACTGCAACATTTATGCCAAAGCCACTATTCGGTGACAATGGTTCTGGTATGCACGTTCACCAATCACTGTGGAAAGATGGCAAGCCATTGTTCTTCGGTGATGGATATGGCGATCTCTCCGATATGGCCCGTCACTACATCGGTGGACTTCTAAAGCATGCTCCGTCACTACTTGCTTTTACTAACCCAACAGTTAACTCGTATCGTCGCTTAGTTCCTGGCTATGAAGCACCAGTAAACCTTGTTTACTCAGCTCGTAACCGTTCGGCTTGTATCCGTATCCCAATTACAGGATCTAATCCAAAGGCTAAGCGCATTGAGTTC
>CAINSH010000033.1 GCA_903852955.1 uncultured Actinomycetes bacterium
CATGACATCAATAGTTGCAACGGCAGTTGCACATGCCAATGGGTGGCCCATGTAAGTAAGGCCTCCAGGGAATACTTTTTCATCAAATGTCTTTGCGATGGCATCACTAATTACTACGCCACCAAGCTGTACATAACCGGAAGTAACTCCTTTAGCAAAAGTAATTAAATCTGGAACAGTCTTTTGACTCTGATACGCAAACCACTTACCCGTGCGACCAAAGCCTGACATAACTTCATCGGCAATCCACAAAATTTTGTACTTATCGCACAATGCACGAATTCCTTCTAGATAACCAACCGGTGGAACTAATACACCAGCAGTTCCTGGAATTGATTCAATCAAAATCGCAGCAATTGTGTTTGGGCCTTCAAAGATAATTGTTTGTTCAAGATGCTCTAATGCACGCTTGCACTCTTCTTCTTCGCTTTGGGCCCAGAAAGCCGTGCGATACAAATAAGGTCCAAAGAAATGCACATGGCCAAATGCAAATTCATTTGGGAAACGTCGTGGATCTCCCGTTGCATTTATGGCAGCGCCGGTATTGCCGTGGTACGAACGATAAGTTGAAAGGACTTTGTGCTTATGTGTGTGCAAACGTGCCATGCGGATTGCATTTTCGATTGCATCTGCACCACCATTTGTAAAGAAAACTTTGGCGAAGTGATCGCCGGCTAATTCAACGACGCGTTGTGCCGCTTCATTACGGGCATCATTGGCATGTTGAGGCGCAATAGTTGTTAAAACTTCAGCTTGATCTTGAATTGCCTTCACAACTTTTGGATGTTGGTGGCCGATATTTGTAAAAACTAATTGTGATGAGAAATCTAAATATGTTTTACCTTCATGATCCCAAAACCTAGAACCTGAACCGCTTGCAATTGGCATAGGCGAAATTGCACCTTGGGCTGACCATGAGTGAAATACATATTTATGGTCGGCAGCGCTAACGGCAGCTTGCTTAGCAGGATCGTTGATTGGTGTACTCATGAAAGTGACCTTTTACCTTTTTATATAGTGGAACGTTGGTGGCGTCATCTTAACGCCTCAAGTAGATTGCACCTATGACTCAGATAACGCATTGGATCAATGGCGCCCTTGACACACAAAAACCAGAACGCACGGGGGACATCTTTAACCCGGCTACTGGAAAAGTAACAGGAACGGTTGCCTTTGCAAATGCGGCAATCGTCGATACGGCAGTAAATGCGGCGACCACAGCCTTTGCCGAATGGCGCCATAGTTCATTGACCAAACGCACCCAAGTTCTGTTTGCTTTTCGCGAACTGGTTCAGCAAAACAAAGAAAAGATTGCTGCTCTTATTACTGCCGAACATGGAAAAGTCTTAAGTGATGCAGCGGGCGAAGTAACGCGCGGACTTGAAGTTGTTGAGTTTGCTTGTGGAATTCCACATCTATTAAAGGGTGGATTTTCTGAAGAAGTTTCAACCGGTGTTGATGTGTACTCAATTCGCCAAGCGCTTGGCCCAGTTGCAATTATTTCTCCATTTAACTTTCCTGCGATGGTTCCAATGTGGTTTTTCCCAGTTGCAATTGCTTGCGGAAATACCGTTGTTGTAAAACCATCTGAAAAAGATCCTTCAGCTGTGATGTTCTTGGCGCAGTTGTGGAAAGAAGCCGGATTACCTGATGGTGTATTTAACGTTATCCATGGTGACAAAGAAGTTGTAGATGCATTGTTGGTTCACCCTGGAATTAAATCAATTTCATTTGTTGGTTCAACTCCAATTGCCCGTTATGTGTACGAAACTGGCACTAAAGCTGGAAAGCGCGTACAAGCACTTGGTGGCGCAAAGAACCACATGATTGTTTTGCCAGATTCAGATCTTGAACTCGCCGCAGATGCTGCAATTAACGCCGGCTTTGGATCAGCCGGTGAGCGTTGCATGGCGATTTCTGCAATCGTGGCCGTTGAACCAATTGGTAACGCACTTGTTGCACGCATTAAATCCCGCATGGCAAATATTGTTACTGGAGATGGCACAAAGGGCAGTGATATGGGTCCTCTCGTTACTGCAGTGCACCGTGACAAAGTTGCTTCTTACATCGAAGCTGGCAGTAAAGATGGTGCAACTGTGGTTGTCGATGGCCGCAACTTAAAAGTTGAAGGCGATGGATTCTTCCTTGGGCCAACTCTGCTAGATAACGTGACACCAAAGATGTCGGTATATACCGACGAAATCTTCGGGCCGGTATTAAGCATTATTCGGGTCAATACCTATGACGAAGCGTTAAATCTTGTTAATTCACATCAATACGGCAATGGCACAGCAATCTTTACTAACGATGGTGGCGCGGCACGTAGATTCCAAAACGAAGTTGAAGTTGGAATGGTCGGAATCAACGTTCCTATTCCTGTTCCGATGGCTTACTACTCATTTGGTGGCTGGAAGAACTCTCTGTTTGGTGATTCTCATGCACACGGAACTGAAGGTGTTCACTTCTTTAC